>NZ_JBHWGV010000058.1:37377-56408 GCF_042732955.1 Kitasatospora sp. NPDC059747
GTTTGGGGGGGGGGTTGGGGGGTGGGGGGGGGGGGGGGGGGGGGGGGTGGGTGGGGGGGGGGGGGGGGGGGGGGCCCCCCGCGCCGGGCGGGGGGCGGGGGGGGGCCCCCCCCCCCCCCGGCCCCCGCGGTCCGTCTCGGGCTCTTAGGCTGGAGGGGCAGGACGACCGGGTCGAGCAGCGGGGTGAACAGGGTGAGCGAGCAGGGACAGGGCCAGGCAGGTGGCCGGGCGCAGGAGCAGGAGGCGCCGGATCAGCCGGAGCAGGCCGCGCGGGAGCGCGAGGCGAAGGAGCAGGCGCGGGCGAAGGCGCGCCTCGTCTTCGGGGACCCGCTGGACCGGCAGTCCCGGGACGACACCGACTCCGGCTGGGGCGACCGCCCCGGGGCCGGGAGCGGGCGGGGGCTGGACTGGTACCTGAGCCAGCGCCCGCCGCACCACGGCGACTGAGCGGGACGAGGGACGAGGGACGAGGGCAGGACGGGACGGGCCGCGCTCAGCGCAGCGGGGCGACCAGTGCGTCGCGGATCTCGGTGAGCAGCTGGACCTCCTTGGCCTCGGCCTCCGCCACCTCCTCGGCGAGGGACTTGCGCCGGGCGGCCATGCGGTTCATGGGAATGATCAGGACGAAGTAGACGACGGCGGCGGTGATCAGGAACTGGAGCACGGCGCTGAGCACCGAGCCCCAGAGGATGAGGATCCCGGACACGACCTCGCCGGTGGGGGCCACGTCGCAGGGCCCCTTGAGGCAGGAACTGTAGGACGCGAGGTCCTTCGTCCCGAAGACACCGACGATCGGATTGATGACGCCCTTGACGAAGGCGTTGACGATGTTGGTGAAGGCCGCGCCGATGACGACGGCGACGGCGAGCTCGACGACATTTCCACGCAGCAGGAATTCCTTGAAGCCCTTCATGCCGCCTCGAACGACGAAGTCGTCGGCCGGTTACGGGTGATCATCCGAAGCCCCGGATTGACAACCCGCCTGGCCCAGCGCGCCACCGGACGGCGGTGGCAGCCCGGCCCGCGCGGGCCCGAACGCGAGCGCCGCGGCCACCGCGAGCAGCACCAACGCCGGCACCCCGGCCCGCCGCCGGACGGCGCGCCACCAGCGGTGCCGTCCGCCGGCCCCGCGCCGGATCGGCCGGAAGCTCGGCACGGCCCGTCGGGGCGGAACGGTGGGTGCGGGCAGCGGGACGGCGTGGCTGAGGGCGTTCATCGGGAACCACCTCCGGGGTCGGTCGGTCTCTGGTGACCCCACGATGAGCGTCCGCCGCGAAAGCCGGAAGATGTTATCCGCAGCCTGTGGAAAACCCCGGCCCTGTGGACGATTCCGTACACCCGTACGAGCTGGCCGGGCCCGTGAACGTTGACGCGCCCGGCGATGAGGGAGCTGCCCCGAGAACGGCGGAAGGCCCGCCGCCACCGCGTGGAGCGGGGCAGCGGGCCTTCCGGTGCGTGCTGGGGTCAGCCGGCGGCCGGAGCCGGGGAGGACGAGCCCGAGGTGGACGACGCCGGGGTCGAGGACGACCCGGACGACGAGGACGTCGTCGACGAGCCCGACGACGAGGAGCTCACCGAGCTGCTCGACGAGGAGCGGCTGTCGGTCCGGTAGAAGCCCGAGCCCTTGAAGACCACGCCCACGGCCGAGAAGACCTTGCGCAGCTTCCCCTGGCAGTCGGGGCAGGTGGTCAGCGCGTCGTCGGTGAACTTCTGCACCGCCTCCAGGCCGTTGCCGCACTCGGTGCACTGGTACTGGTACGTGGGCACTTGTCTTCCTCCTGGCACTCGCGCCTGATGAGTGCTAACGATGGTCAATGATGCGGTATTCCGCTGGATGAGTCCAGCGACTCCGGTGTGACATGGGCCCGGTCGGGCCGCCGTCAGCCCTTGGCGGCGCCCACCAGCTGCGGCTCGGCGGCGGCCGGGACGGTGCCGGCGCCGGATCCGGCGACCACCGTGCTCGCCCCGCCCGACGGCGCCAGCAGGTGCCGCAGCGAGACCAGCGCGGCCAGGCCCAGCCCGGCGCCGACGGCCGGCACCAGGAACCCGGCCGACGGCCCGTGGCTGTCGATCAGCCCCCCGGCCACCATCGAGCCGACCGCCAGGCCGAGGCCGATGGCGCCGGTCAGCCAGGTGAAGGCCTCGGTCTTGGCGCCGTCCGCGACCAGCGTCTCGACCAGGGTGTAGCCGCTGATCAGGGTCGGCGCGATGGCCAGGCCGCAGACCAGTCCGGCGATCGAGAGGGTGACCAGGTTGGGCATCGCCCACAGCGTCGAGCAGCCCAGCACCAGCAGGGTGTAGCTGGTGATCATGCGCTGCTGCACCGCGCGCCGCCAGGCGATCACGCCGTAGAGCACGCCGGCCACCATCGAGCCGCCGGCGAAGATGCCGTACACGGTGCCGGCCGCGGCGTGCTGCCCGACCGAGTCGGCGAAGGCGTTGACCGAGACCTGCATGCCGCCGAACACGGCGCCGACGCCGAGGATGGCGCCGGCCAGCAGCCGGACGCCGGGCGAGGCGAGCGCGGAGACGCGCTGCGCCCCGGGCTGCGGCACGATCCGGGCCGGCGCGGTGCGGCGCTGGGCGGCGAAGGCCAGGCCGCCGACGAAGGTGAGCGCGGCCTCCGTGATCAGGCTCGCGGAGGGGCTGACCGAGGTGGCGATCTTGGCGGCCAGGATCGGGCCGACGACGAAGGTGAGCTCGTCCGTGACGGACTCGAACGCGAACGCGGTGCCGACCTTGGCGGCGGAGGAGGCGGAGGCGCCCTCGGCACCGAGCTTGGCCACCCAGCGGGCGCGGACCATCGCGCCGATCTGCGGCACGCTGGCCCCGGCCGGGACGGCGGCCAGGCACAGGCTCCAGGCCGGCGCGTGGCCGTTCGCGAGGACGATCAGCGCGGCGACCGAGGCGGCGTGCACGAAGACGGTCGGGACGAGGACGGTGGCCTGCCCGTACCGGTCGGCGAGCCGGCCGGTCTGCGGGCCGATCAGGGCCTGGGCGACGGCGGCGACCGCCGTGACGGTGCCGGCCGTGCCCCACGAGCCGCCGGTGCCCGTGACGAGCATCAGGATGCCCATGCCGAGCATGGCGTAGGGCAGCCGCGCGACGAACGCGGGTGCCAGGAACGTCCAGGCACCCGGGGTGCGCAGCAGCGCGCCGTACCCGACGCGCGCGGGTGCGGCGTCCGGGGCGGTGGGGGTGTCCGTGGCGTCGTCGACCGTTCGGCGGGCCGTCACGGTCGTCCTTCCTGCTGCCTGGTAGCGCGGCAAGGGCATGGGGTGGCCCCGACGGCGCCGAGAGTCGTCCTCTCGTGCGTCGACCGGGGTAGATACCGGGCCGCTCCGGCGTGGTTGCCGAGAGCCGGGCCGCAGCCGCCGAGCGGTCGCGCCAACTCTGCATCAGGCAGATGCTGGGTTGGTCAAAAAGCGGTGTTCTTCCACCATACAGTTACGCGCGTAGATAGCGCTAGGCCCCAACGGATCCAAGCCGGAACGGGCTTCCAGGCCCCGAAAGGCCCGGTACGCCACTACTGTACGGCTCACTTCCCGTACAGCCACCCCGCGAGCTTGCCGCCCTTGTCCACGGCCCGCAGCCGCTTCTCCGCCGCCTCGCCGACCTCGTCCGTCGTGACGACGAGCAGCTCGTCGCCGCCGCGCAGCACCGTCGCCCGGTCCGGCACGAAGGAGCTCCCCTCCCGGACGACCAGGGTGACCGCCGCCCCCTTGGGCAGCCGCAGCTCGCCGACCTCCACGCCGGACATCCGGGACTCGGGGGAGAGCGCGACGGACAGCAGGTGGCCGTGCAGCTTCTCCAGCGGCGCGGACTCGATGTCGAGGTCCTGGCCCATCGCGCCCTCGCCGATCTTCAGCTGCCTGGCCACCCAGGGCAGGGTCGGGCCCTGGAGCAGGGTGAAGACGACGACCAGGATGAAGACGATGTTGAAGACGTCCTCGGCCTTGTGCGCGCCCGAGACCACCGGGATGGTGGCGAGCACGATGGGCACCGCCCCGCGCAGCCCGGCCCAGCTCAGCAGGGCCTGCTCCTTGCCGGGCACCCGGAACGGCGTCAGCGTGAGCACCACCGACAGCGGCCGCGCGAGGAAGACCAGCACCCCGCCGATGACGAGCGCCGGGATCACCGCGTCGCCCATCGTCTCGGGCGTGCACAGCAGGCCGAGCAGGACGAACATCCCGATCTGCCCGATCCAGGCCAGGCCGTCCGCGAAGCCGCGCACCGCCGGGCCGTGCGGCAGCTTGGCGTTGCCGAGGATCACGGCGCTGATGTAGACGGCGAGGAAGCCGGAGCCGTGCAGCAGCGCGCCGCCCGCGTAGGCGAGCACGGTCAGCGCCATGACGGCGATCGGGTAGAGGCCGGAGGACGGCAGGGCGACGTGCTTGATCCCGAACGCGCCGAGCTTGCCGACCGCGAGGCCGATCACCGCGCCGATCGCGAGCTCGGCGGCGATCGTGCCGAGCAGGACGTACCAGGAGTCCAGCTCGCCGGTGGTGGCGAAGGCGACGACCAGGATGACGACGGGCGCGTCGTTGAAGCCGGACTCGGCCTCCAGCAGGCCGGTGAGCCGGTGCGGCAGCGGGACCATCCGCAGGACGGAGAAGACGGCCGCGGCGTCGGTGGAGGAGACGATCGCGCCGAGCAGCATCGAGGTGCGCCAGTCCAGGCCGACCAGCCAGTGCGCGCCGGCGGCAGTGACGAACACGCTCACCCCGACCCCGACGGTGGCGAGCACGGTGGCCGCCGGCATCACCGGCTTGACCTCTCTCCAGCTGGTCTTCAGGCCGCCCTCGGCGAGGATCACCACGAGGGCCGCGTAGCCGATCACCTGGGTGAGCTCGGCGTTGTTGAAGGTGACGCCGATGCCGTTCTGGCCGAGGGCGACGCCGATCCCGAGGTAGATGAGGAGGCTGGGTAGCCCTGATCGGGTCGATATCCGCACGGCGACCACCGCGACCAGGAGGATCACGGAGAACTCGAGAAGCAGCTGGTTCAGGTGGTCGACGTTCACGCAGGGGCACCTCGTGCAGGCATGGGGGCGGGCGGGGTGTCTCTCGGTGGTGCTGGTGTCTCTCGGTGGTGCTGGTGGTGCTGGTGGTGCTGGAGTCTCTCGGTGATGCAGGTGATGCGGGTAGTGCTGGTGGTACCGGGGTGAGCCGCGGACCCGTTAAGAAGCCGTCAATACTCCTCTTGCGGATCGTTACTCATTCTAACATTTTGCCATATCTTTAGTTGGGCTCCTCACACAGGCCCCGTTCCGGGCCGTCCCCGTGCACGCCGTCCCATGGACTCGGCCTAATGTGGTGCCCTGTCACGGCCGCAGGCCCTGGACACGCCCGCCCGCCCCGAAGTCGAGGACCGCAAGGACCCAGATGCCCCGCTCCAAGAAGTTCCGGCGCGCCCGTCTGATCGTGATCGTGCTGGTCGTGCTGCTGGTGGCCGGCGTCGGCTACGGCGGTTACCGGGGGGTCGCCGCGGTCCGCGCGTCCTTCCCGACGGTCGACGGCACCGTGAAGATCGCGGGCCTGAGCGCGCCGGTCGACGTCAAGCGCGACGCCAACGGCATCCCGCAGATCTACGCCGACACCTCCGAGGACCTCTACCGCGCCCAGGGCTACGTCCAGGCGCAGGACCGCTTCTGGGAGATGGACGTCCGCCGGCACATCACCGCCGGCCGCCTCTCCGAGATGTTCGGCGACTCCCAGGTCGACACCGACTCCTTCATCCGCACCATGGGCTGGCGCCAGGTGGCGCAGAAGGAGTTCGACACCAAGCTCTCGCCGGAGACCAAGAAGTACCTCCAGGCGTACTCGGACGGCGTCAACGCCTGGCTGGCCGAGCACCCGGGCGGGGAGAAGGCCTCGCTGGAGTACGCGATGCTCGGCGCCGTCAACAGCGGCTACAAGCCCGAGCAGTGGAGCCCCGTCGACTCGGTGGCCTGGCTCAAGGCGATGGCCTGGAACCTCTCCGGGAACCTCCAGGAGGAGATCGACCGCTCGCTGCTGTCCCAGGACTTCACCCCGGACAAGATCGCCGAGCTGTACCCGGACTACCCGTACGCCCGCAACGGCACGATCGTGAAGACCGGCACGGTCTCGGGCGACACCTACCGCCCGGCCGACGGCTCCACCGCGCCGGGCGCCGGCAACCCCGCGGCCCCCACCGCGCAGGGCGCGGCCACCACCAAGGCGCTCCTGCAGGGCCTCACCGACCGGGTCGACGCGATGCCGCAGCTGCTCGGCCGCCCGGGCCAGGGCATCGGTTCCAACTCCTGGGTGGTGGCCGGCTCGCACACCACGACCGGCCAGCCGCTGATGGCCAACGACCCGCACCTCGGCCCCGGCCTGCCCTCGGTCTGGTACCAGACGGGCCTGCACTGCCGCACCGTTTCGCCGGCCTGCCAGTTCGACGTCACCGGCTTCACCTTCGCGGGCATGCCCGGCGTGGTGATCGGCCACAACAAGGACGTCGCCTGGGGCTTCACCAACCTGGGCGCCGACGTCACCGACCTGTACCTGGAGAAGGTCACCGGCCCGGACACCTACCAGGTGGACGGCAAGGACGTGAAGTTCGACCTCCGCAAGGAGACCATCAAGGTCGCCGGCGGCGAAGACCGCACCATCACCGTCCGCACCACCCAGACCGGCGCCCCGCTCATCTCCGACCAGAGCACCGAGCAGCAGAACGTCGGCAAGTACGCCCCGAACGGCAGCGCCGCCCCCGACCGCGGCACCGGCGGCTACGGCGTCGCCCTGCAGTGGACGGCGCTGAACCCCGGCAAGACGATGGACGCCGTCTTCGAGCTGGACAAGGCGAAGAACTGGGACGACTTCCGCAACGCCGCCAAGGACTTCGCCGTCCCCGCGCAGAACCTGATCTACGCCGACGCGAAGAACATCGGCTACCAGGCCCCGGGTGACATCCCGGTCCGCGGCAAGGGCGACGGCACGCTCCCGGCCCCGGGCTGGGATTCCGCCTATCAGTGGAAGGGCTCGATCCCCTTCGCCGCCCTGCCGTACAGCTTCAACCCGTCCGCCGGCTACATCGTCACCGCCAACCAGGCCGTGGTCGACCCGACGTACAAGTACGGCCTCACCAAGGACTGGGAGTACGGCACCCGGGCCAAGGAGATCACCGACCAGATCGACGGCCTGCTCAAGAACAACGGCAAGATCTCGCCGGACGACATGCAGACCCTGCAGCTGGACAACACCAGCGTCATGGCCAAGACGCTCGTCCCGCTGCTGCTCAAGCAGCAGATCGACGACCCGTACGTGCGCGAGGCCCAGGACCTCCTGAAGGACTGGAACTACCACCAGGACGCCGACTCGGCCGCCGCCGCGTACTACAACGCGGTCTGGCGCCAGCTGCTCACCCTCGCGTTCGGCCAGAAGTTCCCGGCCGACATCCGCGCCAAGGGCAACTGCCTGCTGGTCCGCCAGCAGGACGACCCGACCAAGCCGGACAGCTCCAGCAAGATCGTCACCGAGTGCGGCACCCGCGACCCGGACAAGGCCCAGCCCGACGGCGGCGACCGCTGGACCGAGGTCGTGCGCCAGCAGCTGAGCAAGCCCGACAGCACCTGGTGGACGTACATCGACTCGCAGCACAAGGAGCAGAAGGGCCTGGACAACCTGCTCCAGGAGGCGATGAAGAACGCCCGCCAGGAGCTGACCTCGCTGCTCAGCAAGGACGTCTCCAGCTGGAGCTGGGGCCGCCTGCACAAGCTGACGCTGCGCGAGCAGACCCTCGGCACCGACGACTCGTCGATCGCCTCCGGCGTCGTCCACAAGCTGCTCAACCGCGGCCCGTACCGCCTCTCCGGCAGCTCGGCGGCGGTCGACGCAGCGGGCTGGAACGCGGCGGCCGGCTACCAGGTGGACTGGATCCCGTCGATGCGCATGGTCGTCGACCTGAGCGACTTCGACTCCTCGCGCTGGGTCAACGTCGGCGGCGCCTCCGGCCACGCCTTCCACGAGAACTACAACGACCAGACCGACCTCTGGCTCAAGGGCAAGCTGCTGACCTGGGCCTACACGCCGGACGCGGTCGAGAAGGCGACCAAGCACAAACTGGTCCTGACCAACGGCTGACGCCCGGAGCACCGGTGGCCCCGCTCGAACGCGAGCGGGGCCACCGCCGTCTCCGGGCCCGCCGCGCGGTCCGGGATCACCCGAGCGGGTGGCGCCCCGACGGCGTGACCGCCACGTCCACCGGACGGTCGTGCGGCTCGGCCGGCACCTCTGCCAGCAGCTCGTGCTCGTACAGCAGCACCGCCAGCACCGGCCGCGCCCCGGCCCGCTCCAGCCGGGCCAGCACCCGGTCGTAGCTGCCGCCGCCACGGCCCAGCCGCAGCCCGCGCCGGTCCACCGCCAACCCCGGCAGCAGCACCACCGACGCCCCCACGACGGCCTCCGGCCCCAGCCGCGGCCCGACCGGCTCCAGCAGCCCGCGCCCGGCCGGGGCCAGCGCGTCCACGCCCTCGTACACCGCCCAGTCCAGGTCGTTGTCGGCCAGCAGGACGGGCAGCAGCACCCGCACGCCCCGCGCCCGCAGTCCGTCCAGCAGCGGCCCCGTCCCCGGCTCGGCGCCGACCGAGACGTACGCGGCGACCGTGGCCCCCGGCGCGGCCAGCCCCCCGGCGTGCACGGCCAGCGCGTGCGCCGCCTCCGTGCGCTGTTCCCCGGTGAGTGCCCGGCGATCGGCCAGCAGCCGTGTCCTCAGCCCGCTCTTCTCGTTGTGCATGGGATCTCCCCTGCTCTGCTCCGAGGTCCTCTGAACCCCGCCATGGCCCCCGCCACCGACGGGCCGAGCCTGACACGCGAAAGGGCGCCCCGATTGCCCACCCCGCTGCTGGTCCACGCCCTGGCCGCGCTGAGCGTCCCCGCGCTGGCCGGCACCACCGTGCTCGGCCTGCGGCTGCGCCGGGCGCACGGCGAGGCCGCCGACCGGGAGGCGCTGCTGCACGAGCGGGTCGCCGAGCTGGAGGGCCGCTGCGCCGAACTGGAGCGCACCGCCTCCTGCGACCCGCTCACCGGCGTGTGGAACTACCGGCACCTCCAGCTCACCCTGGACCGCGAGATCGAGCGCGCCCGCCGCGCCGAGCAGTCCGACCAGCACGAGGGGCCGCGCCCGCTGGCCGTGCTGCTCCTGGAGATCGCCGGCTTCGACGCGATCGTCACCGAGCACGGGCGCGCGCGGGCCGGCGCCATACTGCGCGACCTCGCCCAGCGCCTGGCGATGGAGATCCGCCGGTCCGACACCCTCGGCCGCTACAGCGGCGAGGAGTTCCTGGTGATCCTGCCGGACACCGGCGCCGAGGGCGCCGCCCAGGTCGCCGAGCGGCTGGTCTGGTCGGTGCGCCGGCACCTGCTGCTCGACTGGTCCTCCGGCCCCCGCGAGCCCCGCCCGGCGGGCGGAAACGGCCTCACCGCCGCCGTCGGCGTCGCCGTGCTCCCCGAGGACGGCACCCACGCGGCCGTCCTGCTCCGGGCCGCCGACCGGGCGCTCGCCGGGGCCCGCGCGGCGGGCGGCGACTGCTGGCGCGGCAGCCTGCCGGCCGGGCACCGCGCGCCCGTCACTTCCGGTACGGAGGGCGGTCCGACTGCCGAACGTGACCGTTCGGAAAAGCCGGGTAGTCTGTCGCCCTGTGCCGGCGGGGACCCCCTCTCCCAGCCGGTCATTTCCCAGACGCCTGCCACCGCGGCCGGCCCCGGCGACGGGCTTCCCCAGCCGCCCGACCGCGCCCGGACGGCTGAAAACGTGCCTTAGTAAGGTTTGCGCATGACGACGACCAACACTCGAATTCCGGTAACCAAGGCCGTGGTACCCGCGGCCGGACTGGGCACCCGCTTCCTCCCGGCCACCAAGGCCACGCCGAAGGAGATGCTGCCCGTCGTCGACAAGCCGGCCATCCAGTACGTCGTCGAGGAGGCCGCCGCCGCGGGGCTGTCCGACATACTGATGGTCACGGGCCGCAACAAGCGCGCCCTGGAGGACCACTTCGACCGCGCCTACGAGCTGGAGGAGCTCCTCGCCCGCAAGGGTGACGAGGACCGCCTGCGCCGCGTCCGCGAGTCCGTCGAACTGGCGAACATGCACTACGTCCGCCAGGGCGACCCGAAGGGCCTCGGCCACGCCGTCTCGGTCGCCGAGCAGCACGTCGCCGGCCAGCCCTTCGCCGTCCTCCTCGGCGACGACCTGATCGACCCCCGCGACCCGCTGCTGGCCCGCATGATCGAGGTCCAGCAGGAGCTCGGCGGCTCGGTCGTCGCCCTCATGGAGGTCGACCCCTCCCAGATCCACCTGTACGGCTGCGCCGCCGTCAAGGCGAACGGCTTCGGCGAGGACGTCTTCCAGGTGACCGACCTGGTCGAGAAGCCCGACACCGCCGACGCCCCGTCGAACTACGCCGTCATCGGCCGCTACGTCCTCGACCCCTCGGTCTTCGACGTGCTGCGCGAGACCCCGCCCGGCCGCGGCGGCGAGATCCAGCTCACCGACGCCCTGCGCGAGCTGACCACCCGCGACGCGGAGTCCGGCGGCCAGGTGCACGGCGTGCTCTTCAAGGGCCGCCGCTACGACACCGGCGACCGCGCCGACTACCTGCGCGCTATCGTCCGACTGGCCTCCGAGCGCGAGGACCTGGGCCCGGAGTTCCGCTCCTGGCTGCGGGAGTTCGTCGCCACCGAGCTGCAGGACTGACACACCGACCGAGAGCGAGCCGCCGATGACCGGGTCCGAGCACAGCCACAGCGCCGCCGCAGCCTGCTGCGACGCCACCGCGGACCCGGTACCGGCGGCTCCTCGCCTGTGGACGGTCGACGAGCACCTCGCCGACGTCCTCGCCGCCGTCACCCCGCTGCCGGCCATCGAACTCGGCCTGCTCGACGCCCGCGGCTGCCGGCTCGACGAGGACGTGCTCGCGGACGGCGACCTGCCGCCGTTCGACAACAGCTCGATGGACGGGTACGCCGTGCGCACCGCCGACACCGTCCGCGCCACCGCCGAGTACCCCTCGGTGCTCGCCGTGGTCGGCGACATCGCGGCCGGCGCCGGCGAACTGCCCCGGGTCGGACCGGGCCAGGCCGCCCGGATCATGACCGGCGCCCCCGTCCCGCCCGGCGCGGAGGCCGTCGCCCCGGTCGAGTGGACCGACGGCGGCACCGGCACCGGCGAGGCGGCCGACGCGATGACCGCGGCCGTCGAGGACGAGGAGGTCCGGGTCCTGCGCCCGGTCGCCGAAGGCGCCCACATCCGCCGCCGCGGCAGCGACGTCGCGGCCGGCTCGCGCGTCCTGGAGGCCGGCACCCGGCTCGGCCCCACCCAGCTCGGCCTGCTCGCCGCGATCGGCCGGGCCACCGTGAAGGTCCGCCCGCGCCCCCGGGTGGTCGTGCTGTCCACCGGCAGCGAGCTGGTCCAGCCCGGCGAGCCCGTCGGCCCCGGCCAGATCTCCGACTCCAACAGCTTCACCCTCACCGCCGCGGCCCAGGACGCCGGCGCCATCGCCTACCGGGTCGGCGGGGTCCCGGACGACGCCGCCCGGCTGCGCGCTGTCCTGGAGGACCAGCTCGGCCGCGCCGACCTCATCGTCACCAGCGGCGGCGTCAGCGTCGGCGCGTACGACGTGGTCAAGGAGGTCTTCGAGTCCTACGGCGGTGTGGACTTCCGGCGGCTGCGGATGCAGCCCGGCAAGCCGCAGGGCTTCGGGCGGATCGGCGCCTCCGCGGGCTCGGCCGGCGTGCCGCTGCTCGCCCTGCCCGGCAACCCGGTCAGCGCCTACATCTCCTTCGAGCTGTTCGTCCGCCCGGTCATCCGCACCATGCTCGGCGCCCCCGACGTGCACCGCCCGGTGGTCCGCGCGCTCTGCCCGGCGGCGCTGCGCTCCCCGGCCGGACGGCGGCAGTTCCTGCGCGGCCGGTACGCGCCGGACGGCACGGTCGAGCCGGTCGGCGGGGCCGAGTCCCACCTGGTCGGCGCGCTGGCCCGGGCGAACTGCCTGATCACCGTCCCCGAGGACGTCACGGAGCTGCCCGCGGGCAGCTCCGTGGACGTGGTCCTACTCGACTCCTGAGGCCCGTCCCGTCCCGTGATCCGGCCCCTCCCACGCGGCGGGGCGGGGGAGCTGTACGGTAGCGCGGTATTCGATCTGCGCGCCCCTGGAGCCCCCGTGACCACACCTCCCCCCGGCGACCGCCTCACCCACGTCGACGACCAGGGCGCGGCCCGGATGGTCGACGTCTCCGAGAAGGCCACCACCGCGCGCACCGCCGTCGCGGCCGGCCGGGTCAGGGTCTCCCCGAAAGTGGTCGAACTGCTGCGCGGCGAGGGCGTGCCCAAGGGCGACGCCCTCGCGGTCGCGCGCATCGCCGGGATCATGGGCGCCAAGCGGACGCCCGACCTGATCCCGCTCTGCCACCCGATCGCCGTCTCCGGCGTGAAGGTCGACCTCGCCGTCGCCGACGACGCGGTCGAGATCACCGCCACCGTGAAGACCGCCGACCGCACCGGCGTCGAGATGGAGGCGCTGACCTCCGTGACGGTCGCCGCGCTGACCGTCATCGACATGGTCAAGGCGGTGGACAAGGGCGCCGCCATCGAGTTCGTCCGGGTGCTC
This sequence comes from Kitasatospora sp. NPDC059747, assembly GCF_042732955.1. NCBI lineage: Bacteria > Bacillati > Actinomycetota > Actinomycetes > Kitasatosporales > Streptomycetaceae > Kitasatospora > Kitasatospora sp. NPDC059747. The sequence goes on from NZ_JBHWGV010000058.1 coordinate 50,006, forward strand.
AGCAAGACCGGCGGCAAGAGCGGCGACTGGTTCGCCCCGGGGGTGGGCGCGTGAGCGAGCGGAGCGAGCTCACCATCGGGAGGTGCGCGTTTCGCGAAGCGGCCGCCGAGCGAAGCGAGGAGGGGCGCATGAGCGAGCGGAGCGAGCTCACCATCGAGAGGTGCGGGTTGCCTGAAGGGCCTGCCGAGCGAAGCGAGGTGGGCGCATGAAGGCGTCGGCAGGGAAGGCGCTGGCCGTCACCGTCTCCAACCGCGCCTCGGCCGGTGTCTACGCGGACAAGGGCGGCCCGCTGCTGGTCGCCGGGCTGACCGCGATGGGCTTCACCGCCGACGGCCCGCGCGTCGTGCCGGACGGCGAGCCCGTCGAGGCGGCCCTGCGGGAGGCCGTCGCGGCCGGCTACGACGTCGTGCTGACCACCGGCGGCACCGGCATCTCGCCGATGGACCTCACCCCCGAGATGACCGCCCGGGTCATCGACCGGCAGGTCCCCGGCATCGCCGAGGCGATCCGCGCGCACGGCCGCGACAAGGTGCCGACCTCGGCGCTCTCCCGCGGGCTGGCCGGTCTCGCCGGACGTACGCTGATCGTCAACCTGCCGGGATCGACCGGCGGCGTCCGGGACGGCCTCGCCGTGCTGGAGCCGCTGCTCGCCCACGCCGTCGACCAGCTCGGCGGAGGGGACCACCCCCGGCCCGACGACGCGGCACCCGGGAGAGCGCACTGAACGCCGGCTGGCCGGTAGAGCTCCACGAGGGGGAGGTCGCGCTGCGCCCGATCAGGGTGCGCGACCAGCGCGACTGGCAGGAGGTCAGCCGCCGCAACCGGGACTGGCTGCGGCGCTGGGAGGCCACCGTGCCGCCCGGCCCGGCCGGCCAGGCGGCCGGGCCGCGCCCGACCTTCCGGCAGATGGTCCGCTTCCTGCGCGGGGAGGCCTCGGCCGGGCGGATGCTGCCCTTCGTCGTGCTCCACGAGGGCCGGCTGGTCGGCCAGCTGACCGTCGGCGGAATCACCTGGGGCTCGATGTGCTCGGCCAACGTCGGCTACTGGGTCGACGAGGCGGTGGCCGGCCGCGGCATCATGCCCACCGCCGTGGCGCTTTCGGTCAACCACTGTTTCCGCAACCTCGGGCTGCACCGGATCGAGGTCTGCATCCGCCCGGAGAACACCCCGAGCCGCCGGGTGGTGGAAAAGCTCGGGTTCCGTCCGGAGGGAATGCGCCCGCGCTATCTCCACATCGACGGCGACTGGCGCGACCACCTCGTGTACGCGCTGACGGCCGAGGAGGTCCCCGAGGGGATGCTGGAACGCTGGCGGGCGCTCAGTTCGGCTGCGGGCCGCGATAATTGAATGTATGTTCGAATCAAATATCGATATGGCATCGACGTGGAGACGGACGGTCACAAATGCCGTCAAAATAGTCGGAGAATCAGCTTGATCACACGACACGCCGCGTCAAATTGCTGTCGGGCCTTCCCCGTCGCCCGTACGGTGTGAATCGTGAGCAGTAGCGGCCTTATCTACGCCGTCATCGTAGGGGCCTGGGCCGCCTATCTGGTGCCCATGTGGCTTCGCAGGCAGGACGAACTCAACGAGGCGCGCCCGACGGAACGCTTCAGCACCGCCATCCGCCTGCTGGCCGGGCGTTCGGCGCTGGAGCGGCGGGCGGCCCGGTCCCTGGGCGACGAACCGCGTGACGACGAGCAGAGCAGCGACGGCCCTCCCGCACGGGACGAGGCCGTCTCCGGCGACCCCGCGGACCGGGAGCCCGAGCCCCCGGCGGAGCGGCCCGAGCGCCCCGGGCGGCCGGCCCCGGCCCCCGCGCCGCCGGGCGGGGCGGAGCGCCGGGCGCGCCTGCTGGCCCGCCGGCGCCGGATGGTCACCGCCCTCTTCCTGGCCTTCGCCCTCGGCGCGGTGGTCGCGGCGGTGGCCGGACTGGCCTTCCTGTGGGTGCCGGCCGTCCCGGCGGCCCTCCTGACCCTCTACATCGGTCACCTGCGCAAGCTGGAGCGCCAGCGCTACGAGGTGAAGCTCGACCGGGTCCGGGCCGCGCAGGCCGCCGAGCGGCTGCGCAAGCGCGAGCAGCAGCGCGCCGAGGCCCGGGCGGCCGACGAGGTGCAGACCGCGGTCGTCGCCCCGCCGGAGCCGTCGGCCCCGGCCGAGCCGCGGGTCGCCCGCCGTCCGCACCTGCGGCTGGCCCCGGGGCCCGAGGAGGTCCGGGGTGCGGCGTCGTCGGCCTCGGCGCTCGTGGAGGCGACGGAGCACGACGAGTGGGTCGACGGCATGCGCGAGCGCGGCGCGGCCGGCCCGGACTCCTGGGAGCCGGTGCCCGTCCCGCTGCCGACGTACGTGACGGCGCCGGTCGCCCCGCGGGTCTCCCGCGGCCTGGACCTGACGGCCCCGGGGACGTGGACCGCCGGGCGTCCGACGGAGTCGCGCAACACCCCGCTCTTCGACCAGTACGCCGAGCCGCCGGCCTCCGAGACCCGCCCGCGCGCCGCCAACGAGTGAGCGGCCGCGGGCCCCGGCCGGCAGCGGGATCGGGGGGTGGTCACGGACCCCCTCCGAAAGGTGCTAAAGTTTCTTCTCGTTGGGGCTGTGGCGCAGTCCGGTAGCGCACCTCGTTCGCATCGAGGGGGTCAGGGGTTCGAATCCCCTCAGCTCCACCCAACAAGGGCCCCGCCCGGTCGACAAGACCGGGCGGGGTTCCTGCTTTGTGGCGGCGTTCGCGTCAACTGCCCGTGGGGGCGGGTGTCCTGGCGGTCGGTCCGGTCCCGCCGGCGGCCTGTGAAGAAGGTCACACGACGCCGCTCCCGCCGGTTCCGGAGCCACGGTCGGCCCTCAGGGGGGTCGGTTATGGTGGGTTGGCCCAGACGGCGACGAGGGAACGATCTGGTCTATCTCAACGGGGTGCCATCGCGGTGCGCGAGTTCGGTCTGACACGGTGGGCACGACGGACGGACGCGGAGGACCGCGGCACCACTCCAGCCCCCGGAGGACCGGCTCCGAGCGTGGTCGTCGCGGGCTGCCTCGCGGCGCTCTCCCTGGCGGCGTACGTCGTCGTGCGCCACTTCCACGGCCAGACGATGGTCGACATGCTCGTCTACCGGGCCGAGGGCGCGGCCGTCGTGCACGGCCAGGACCTGTACGCGATGCGGCTGCCCGGCTGGGACCTGCCCGCCACGTACCCGCCGTTCGCCGCGATGCTGTTCGTGCCGAGCACCTGGTTCGACGTGAGCACGCTGCGCGTCCTGGTGCAGCTGCTCAACCTCGGCCTGCTGGCGCTCGCCGCCCACCTCTCCTTCCGCCTGGTCGGCCGGCCGGCGGCGCGGCACCGCACCGCCGCCGTGCTCCTCGCGACCGGGTTCGGCGTCTGGCTGGAGCCGGTCTTCACCACATTCCAGTACGGGCAGGTCAACCTCGGCATCCTGTGCCTGGTCCTGTGGGACCTGACCCGCCCGGACCGCAGCCGCGCCAAGGGCGTGGGCATCGGCCTGGCCACCGCCATCAAGATCACCCCCGGCCTGTTCGCGGTCTACCTGCTGCTGACCGGCCGGATCAGGGCCGCGCTGGTCTCCGGGGGCACCTTCCTGGCGGCCGGACTGGTCGGCTGGCTCGTGCTGCCCGACGCGACCTTCGGGTTCTGGACGAAGTACCTGTGGGACCCGAGCCGGGTCGGGGTCACCGTCATCGCCGACAACCAGTCGCTGCGCGGCGCCGTCTGCCGACTGCTCAGCAGCAACGAGCCCGGCCTCGCCGGACTGGCCGCGTGCGCGGCCGTCGGCATCCTCGGCCTCGGCGTGGCCGTCCTGGCCGGGCGCTCGCGCTCGCTGCGGCGCGCCGACGCGTGGGGCGCCCTGTGCACCGCGTTCACGGCGCTCCTGGTGTCGCCGATCAGCTGGACCCACCACTGGGTGTGGTGCATCCCGCTGCTCGCCCTGCTGGCCGTGGAGGCCAGGACCACCGGGCGCAAGGTCCTGCTCGGGGTGGCGCTGGCGGTGTTCCTCTCGCACGCGATGTGGACCGTGCCGCACCGCTGGGGGCTCGGCGTCGCCTGGTACTGGCAGCTGCCGTCCTCGGTCTACGCGCCGTTCGGCATCGCCCTGCTGGTCGTCGTGGCGCTGCGGCTGTACCGCCTGCGCGGCGGCCCGGGCGAGCTCGGAGCGGAGGCGGACGAGGTGCTCCGCCGCGCCGAGCTGGGCGCGGACGCGGCCCTGACGAAGCAGGCGTGACCATGGCCGTCGACACCCGCTCCGCGACACCCGCCCCCGCCCGGCTGCCCGGCGCCGCCGTGCGCTCGGCGCTGGCCGGCAGCCCGGCCCGGCGCACCGTGCTGCTCGGCTTCCTGTGCTTCGCCGTCATGTGCGCCATCGGGCTGCAGGGCTGGACCTCGGTCGCGCTCGGCGGCTTCGACCTCGGGATCTTCGACCAGGGCATCCGCGGCTACGCCCACTTCGGGCTGCCCGTCTCGACGCTGAAGAGCTACCACCACGAGTTCCCGCCGGGCTTCTCGCTCCTCGGCGACCACTTCTCGCCGGTCCTCGCGCTGCTCGCGCCGCTGTACTGGATCTGGGACGACCCGCGCTCGCTGATCCTCGGGCAGGCCCTGCTCTTCGCGTCCGGCGTGCCGCTGATCCGGCGGATCGCCGTCCACGCCTTCGCGTACACCGCCCCGGCCACCGCCCGGCGCGCCGCCGACCTGGCGGGCCTCGTCTACGCCCTCGGGTGGCCGCTGCTGGTCGCCTCCCGGGTGGGCTTCCACGAGGTGGCCTTCGCCGTGCCGCTGACCCTGCTGATGCTGGAACGCGGCCTGGCCCGGAAGTACTGGATGGTGGCCCTGGCCGCCGTCCTGCTGTGCTGCACCAAGGAAGACCTCGGCCTGATGGTGGCCGCGTACGGACTGGTCCTGCTGCTGCGCCTGCGCGGCTCCGGGGACCGCGCCGGCCGGTACACCGGCATCGGGCTGCTGGTGGGCGGACCGCTCGCCTCGGCCGTCGCGATCAAGTGGCTGATCCCGGCGATGGGCGGCGAGCCGGGCTACTACTGGAACTACGGCTCGATCGGAAGTGACGCCGGGGACGCCCTGCACAACCTGCTGGGCAACCCGTTCCTGCTGGTCCAGGCCGCCTTCGACCAGCCGCTCAAGCCGCTGCTGCTGCTCTGGCTCTTCGGCACGATGTTCCTGCTGCCGCTGCGCTCGGCGACCGTCCTGTGCGCGGTGCCGCTGCTGGCCGAGCGGATCCTCTCCAGCAACCCCAACCACTGGTCGATCGCCCGCCACTACGACTCCATGCTGTGGCCGATCCTGCTCACCGCGGCCGTCGAGGTGACCGGCCGGCTGATGGCCGAGGAGCACACGGCGCGCCGCGGCCGCCTCCTGGGCCTGGCCGCGGCGGGCTGCGCGCTGGTCGCCGCCGTGCCGCTCGGGCTCGCGCAGCTGGCCGTGCCGTCCTCCTGGCAGCCCAAGACGAGCGAGGCGGCGCTCGTCCGGGCGGCCGCGCTCGTCCCCGACGGCGCGTCGGTGGAGGCGGACAACCAGATCGCGCCGCGGCTCACCGCCCGGGCGGACGTGGTGCTGGTGGACGGCACCCCGCGCGGGCGCGAGTACGTGCTCACGCGGTCGGACAAGCGCTCGTTCCCGTTCGAGACGGACAAGCAGCAGGCCGAGCGGATCCAGCTGCTGCTGGCCCACGGGTACCGGCAGGTCTGGGCCGAGGACGGCGTGGTGCTGCTGCACCGGGAGGGCACCGAGCCGATCCCGGGCGAGCACGTGCCGGGCGGGGACAGCAAGCCCGTCCAGGACAAGGTGCCGTCGGACGTGGGGCACAACCTCTTCCGGGGCTGACTTCCGGGACCTCTTCCGGGGCTGACGCTCAGGCGCGGACGACCACGACCGGGCACCCCGCGTGGTGGAGGCAGTACAGGGAGACGGTGCCGAGCAGGGCCCCCGGCGGGGCGCGGCGGCCCCGGCTGCCGACGACCAGGGCGGCGGCCCCCTCGGCGGCGGCCACCAGGGTGGGGCCGGGCGCTCCGGCGGCGAGGTGGCGGCGGACGGCGAGCCCTTCGGGGCAGGCGGCCAGCGTCTCGTCGAGGATCTCGGCGGCGCGGCGCTCGGGCCCGAAGCCGTCCAGGGCGGGCGGGACGAACCCGTGCTCGCCGTACAGGCAGGGGAAGTCCCAGACGGTCACGGCCTCCAGCGGGGCGCCGCTCAGGCCGGCCAGGCGGGCCGCCCAGCGGACGGCGGCGCGGGAGGCCGGGGAGCCGTCCACGCCGACCACGATCCTGCCGTCGAGCTGCCGGGCCATGCATCGAGCGTAGGGCCCGTCGTCGGACTCCCGCCTGCCGTGCGGGCGGAAGCCCGACGACGGGCCCTGAGACGCCCGAGGGCCGGCCGGAACTCCGTCCC
>NZ_JBHWGV010000059.1:0-4471 GCF_042732955.1 Kitasatospora sp. NPDC059747
GGGGGGGGCCGCCCCGGGGGGGGGCGCCGCGGGGGGGTTGTGTGCCGTGCCGCCCGGGGGGGGGCCGGGGGCCCCGGGGGGGGGGGGGCCCCGGCCCGGCGGCGCATCGGCACCCGGCCCGCCCGCCGGCGCCACCCCGCACAACCGCCCGACGGACGGGACCCCGCATGACCACCGAGACCAGTCCTTCCGATTCCGGTCCCGCCGGCTACGGAGCGGCCAGAGCCGCGCTGCTCGCCGGCCCCGGCCCGGCCGGCCGCGAACGCCGCGCCGCGCTCGCCCGGCTCACCGACGACTGGCTGGCGGGCCTGCTCGCGTCCGCCGGTGCCCCCGCCGGCGTCGCCCTGGTCGCCGTCGGCGGCTACGGGCGCGGCGAACTCTCCCCGCGCAGCGACCTCGACGTCCTCCTGCTGCACTCCGGCCGGATCGACCGGGAGCTGCCCGAGCGGATCTGGTACCCCGTGTGGGACGCGGGGGCCTCCCTCGACCACTCGGTGCGCACCGTCGCCGAGGCGCGGTCCGTCGCCGCCGCCGACCTCAAGGCGCAGCTCGGCCTGCTGGACGCCCGCCACGTCGCCGGGGACGAGTCGCTGACCGCGGCCCTGCGCTCCGCCGTCCTCGGCGACTGGCGGGCCGGCGCCCCGGCCCGGCTGCCCGAGCTGCGCGAGCTCGGCCGGGAGCGGGCCGAGCGGCACGGCGAGCTGTCGTTCCTGCTGGAGCCCGACCTCAAGGAGGCCCGGGGCGGCCTGCGCGACGTCGTCGCGCTCAACGCGGTCGCCGCGACCTGGCTCGCCGACGCCCCGCGCGACGGCCTCGACGACGCCGCGCTGCGGCTGGCCGACGTCCGCGACGCGCTGCACCTGGCCACCGGCCGGGCCACCGAGCGGCTCAGCCTCCAGGACCAGGACCAGGTCGCCGAGCGGCTCGGCGTGCTGGACGCCGACGCGCTGCTGCGCCAGGTCTACGAGGCCGCCCGGACCATCGCCTACGCGAGCGACGTCACCTGGCGGGCGGTGGACCGGGTGCTCGCCGCCCGGTCCGGCCGGGGCCGACGGCCGGGGCGGCTGGCCTTCCCGTTCGGCGGCGCCGGGCGCGGTTCGGGCGCGGTGGCGCGCGGCGCGGTCGAGCGCCGCCCGCTCGCCGAGGGCGTCGTCGAGCAGGACGGCGAGGCGGTGCTCGCGCAGGGCGCCCGCCCGGCCGCAGACCCCGTCCTGCCGCTGCGTGCCGCGGCCGCGGCCGCGCAGAACGGGCTCACCGTCTCGTACGCGACGGTCCGCAGGCTCGCCGCCGAGTGCCGCCCGCTGCCGGTGCCCTGGCCCGACGAGGCGCGCGAGCAGCTGGTCACGCTGCTCGGCGCCGGCGAGGCGGCCGTGCCGGTGTGGGAGGCGCTGGAGGCCGAGGGCGTGGTCACCCGGCTGCTGCCGGACTGGGAGCGGGTCCGCTGCCGCCCCCAGCGCAACGCGGTGCACCGGTGGACGGTGGACCGCCACCTCGTCGAGACGGCGGTGCGGGCCGCCGCGATGACCCGCCGGGTGGCCCGGCCCGACCTGCTGCTGGTCGCCGCGCTGCTGCACGACATCGGCAAGGGCTGGCCCGGTGACCACAGCGAGGCCGGCGAGGTGATCGTGCGCGACGTCGCCGTCCGGATGGGCTTCGACCCCGAGGACACCGAGACCCTCGCGGTGCTGGTCCGCCACCACCTGACCCTGGTCGACACCGCCACCCGGCGGGACCCGGACGACCCGGCCACCGTCGAGGCGATCACCAAGGTGGTCACCACCCTGCCGCGCCTGGAACTGCTGCACGCGCTCACCGAGGCGGACGCGCTGGCCACCGGCCCGGCGGCGTGGAGCACCTGGCGCGCCTCGCTGGTGGACGGCCTGGTGGCGCGGGCCGCCGCCCAGCTGTCCGGGGGACCGGCGGCGCCGGCCGAGGCGGCGCCGACGGCCGAGCAGGAGCGGCTCGCCGTCGAGGCCGCGCGCACCGACGCCCCGGCGCTGGCGCTCCAGGCCCAGGCGGAGACGGCGGGCCCGCCTGCGGCGCAGCCGCCCCTCACGACCCCGCCGGAGCCGATGGGCGTGGAGCTGACGCTGGCCGTCCCGGACCGGCCCGGGCTGCTCGGCACGGTCGCGGGGGTGCTCGCGCTGCACCGGCTGACCGTCCGCTCGGCGGGCCTGCGCGAGCTGGACCCGATCGGCGCGGGCCCGGTCCTGCTGCTCTCCTGGCGGGTGGCGGCCGAGTACGGCGAGCTGCCGGAGGCCGCCCGGCTGCGCGCGGACCTGCGCCGGGCGCTGGACGGCTCGCTGGACGTCGCCCGTCGGCTCGCCGAGCGGGACGCGGCGGCCCCGCGGCGCCGGGGCATCCCGACCCCGCCGCCGCTGGTCACGGTCGCGCCCGCGGTGGCCTCGGCGACGGCGACCGTCCTGGAGGTCCGCGCGCACGACGCCCCCGGGCTGCTGCACCGGATCGGCCGGGCGCTGGACGAGGCCGGCGTCCGGGTGCGCACCGCGCACGTCTCCACGCTCGGCGCGGACGCCGTCGACTCCTTCTACCTGACCGACGGGGAGGGCCGCCCGCTGGCCGCCCAGCGGGCCGGGGAGGTGGCGGCCGCGGTCCGCGCGGCACTGGGCTGAACGGGGTCGCGGGCCCGGTGGAAAGGGGCCGCGGACCCGGTCCGTACGGGGGTGGAGACCGTACCCGGGGTGGCCGGATACCCTTGGGGGCGACGACCGTACCGATACCGATGCCGCAGAGGACCCGCGACGACGTGTTCGACACCCTTTCCGATCGCCTCGCAGCGACGTTCAAGAACCTCCGTGGCAAGGGCCGCCTCAGCGAGGCGGACATCGACGCCACCGCCCGCGAGATCCGCATCGCGCTGCTGGAGGCGGACGTCGCGCTGCCGGTCGTCCGGGCCTTCATCAAGCAGGTCAAGGACCGGGCGCTCGGTGCCGAGGTCTCGGGCGCGCTGAACCCGGCGCAGCAGATCATCAAGATCGTCAACGAGGAGCTCATCGCGATCCTCGGCGGCGAGACCCGTCGGGTGCGGTTCGCGAAGAACGGCCCCACGGTGATCATGCTCGCCGGTCTGCAGGGTGCCGGTAAGACCACCCTCGCGGGCAAGCTCGGCCACTGGCTGAAGAAGCAGAAGCACACCCCGCTGCTGGTCGCCTGCGACCTCCAGCGCCCCAACGCGGTCAACCAGCTCCAGGTGGTCGCCGAGCGCGCCGGCGTGGCCTTCTACGGCCCGCAGCCGGGCAACGGCGTCGGCGACCCGGTGCAGGTGGCCAAGGACTCGATCGAGTACGCCAAGCAGAAGCAGTACGACGTCGTCGTCGTCGACACCGCCGGCCGCCTCGGCATCGACGCCGAGCTGATGCAGCAGGCCGCGGACATCCGCGCCGCGGTCGAGCCGGACGAGGTCCTGTTCGTCGTCGACGCGATGATCGGCCAGGACGCGGTCACCACCGCGCAGGCCTTCCTCGACGGCGTCGACTTCACCGGTGTCGTGCTCTCCAAGCTCGACGGCGACGCCCGCGGCGGTGCCGCCCTGTCGGTCGCGCACGTCACCGGCCGGCAGATCATGTTCGCCTCGAACGGCGAGAAGGTCGACGACTTCGACGCCTTCCACCCGGACCGGATGGCCTCGCGCATCCTCGGCATGGGTGACGTCCTCTCGCTGATCGAGAAGGCCGAGCAGACCTTCTCGCAGGCCGAGGCCGAGAAGATCGCCGCCAAGCTGCGCGGCGGCCCGAAGGCCTTCACGCTGGACGACTTCCTGTCCCAGCTGGAGCAGGTCCAGAAGATGGGCTCGATCTCCAAGCTGCTCGGCATGCTGCCCGGCATGGGCCAGATCCGCGAGCAGATCAACAACATCGACGACAAGGACGTCAACCGCGTCGGCGCGATCATCAAGTCGATGACGCCGGCCGAGCGCGCCGAGCCGGAGCTGATCAACGGCTCCCGCCGGGCCCGCATCGCCAAGGGTTCGGGCGTCCAGGTCGGCGAGGTCAAGAACCTGGTCGAGCGGTTCTTCGACGCCCGCAAGATGATGTCCGCGATGGCCTCCGGCAAGGGCATGCCCGGCATGCCGGGGATCCCGGGCATGGGCGGCGGCGCGAAGAAGTCCGCGAAGAAGGCCCCGCAGGCCAAGGGCAAGCGCAAGAGCGGCAACCCGCTGAAGCGCGCGCAGGAGGAGGCGGCCGCCGCCGAGCGGCGCGCACTCGGCCCGGGCGGCGCCCAGGCCCCGGCCGACGGCGGGGCGTTCGGCCTCGGCGCGGGCAAGGGACCGGCCGACTTCGAGCTCCCCAAGGAGTTCAAGGACCTGCTGTAGGCATCCGGGCGGTCCGGTGCCCGTCGGCCCGGCCGGGGCCCGTCGGCCCGCCACCGTCCCCGCCGTCGTCACCGATCGCCCCCGGCTCCGCGGTAAACGGGCGGGCGGCCCGTCGCGCGGGCGGTCTTGCGGGGGGGC
>NZ_JBHWGV010000059.1:4481-7541 GCF_042732955.1 Kitasatospora sp. NPDC059747
CCCGTGGGCACGCCACCGGGGGGGCCGGGGCCCCGGCGCCCGGGCGGGGCCCGGCCGCCCCCCCCCCCCCCCCGCCGCCCACACCGAGCGCCCGCACGGCGGTTAAACCCGGCGGCCGGCCCGATCGCGTGTCCGATGATGGTGGGGTGCGAGTGACGATCAGGGCCCCGCGGGCCGAGGACGAGGGTGCGTACGCCGAGGCGGTCCGACGGTCCGCCGAGCACGTCGGGCGGTGGAACCCGGTCGAGCCGAACGGGCTGCCCGACCTGCTGGAGCGCCAGGGGGCCGGCCTGCGGACCTTCCTGATCGTCGACCGCGAGACCGGCGGGCTGGTCGGCAAGGTGAACGTGGCCAACATCGTGATGGGCCGCTTCTGCAACGCCTCCCTCGGCTACGACTCCTACCTGCCGTTCGCCGGCACCGGGCGGATGACCGAGGGCATGCGGCTGGTCGTGGACCGCTGCTTCGCCCCGCAGCCGGCGGGCGGGCTCGGGCTGCACCGGCTGGAGATCAACGTGCAGCCGGACAACGAGCGGTCGATCGCGCTGGCGAAGCGGCTGGGCTTCCGGCACGAGGGCTACACGCCGCGGATGCTGTTCCTGCAGGGCGCCTGGCGCGACCACGAGCGGTTCGCAATGACCGTCGAGGAGTGGCCGGGCTCGGGCGCCTAGCGGGTGTGCCCGGCGGGCATCCGGCGGGCGGGGTGGGGGCGGCCGCGGTCGGGGCCGATCGGGGCGCGGCGGGGCTGTCCCGGGGCCGCTCGGGGCGGGTCGGGAGGCCGCGCGGGGCTGACCCGGGGGCCGCTCTGGGGTGCGGCGTTGCGGTTGGCCCGCCCGAGCGTGCGTCCGTATCGTCCGAGAGGTGACCGAACCCGTCCCGCCGCGCCAGACCCCCGACCAGCCCTGGCGGTCGGAGGGCGCCCCGCCCCCGCCGCCGCCCCGCCGCCGGATGCCCGGCGGCTGGATGGGCCTCATCCTCACCGCGCTCGTGGTGTTCCTGATCTCCGACGTGCTGCTGTCCTTCTTCGGCAACGAGGGCGCCACGACGATCTCCTACACCGAGTTCAACAACCAGCTGAACAAGGGCAACATCACCAAGATCTACTCCAAGGGCGACGCCATCGAGGGCACCCTCAAGTCCGCCCAGCCCCGGCCGGACGGCGCCAAGGGCGACTACACCGACTTCGCCACCCAGCGGCCCTCCTTCGCCAACGACAACCTCTGGGCCACCCTCCAGCAGCAGGGCATCGAGGTCACCGCCACCTCGCCGGTCGTCCAGCAGCGCAGCTTCCTCTCCAACCTGCTGCTCTCGCTGGCCCCGATGCTGCTGCTGGTCTTCATCTGGGTGCTGCTCGCCCGCCGGATGTCCGGCGGCCTCGGCGCCGGGCCGCTCGGCCGCAAGGCGCCGCCCAAGCCGGTGGTCGCGGAGGAGGGCAAGCGCACCACCTTCGCCGACGTGGCCGGCATCGACGAGGTCGAGGCCGAACTCGCCGAGGTCGTCGACTTCCTGAAGAACCCGCAGCGGTACCGCATGATGGGCGCCAAGATGCCGCGCGGCGTGCTGCTGAGCGGCCCGCCCGGCACCGGCAAGACGCTGCTCGCCCGGGCCGTCGCGGGCGAGGCCAACGTGCCGTTCTTCTCCGCCTCCGCCTCCGAGTTCATCGAGATGATCGTCGGCGTCGGCGCCAGTCGCGTCCGCGAACTCTTCGCCGAGGCGCGCAAGGTGGCGCCGGCGATCGTCTTCATCGACGAGATCGACACCATCGGCCGCCAGCGCGGCGGGGGCGGCGGCCTCGGCGGGCACGACGAGCGCGAGCAGACGCTCAACCAGATCCTCACCGAGATGGACGGCTTCACCGGCTCCGAGGGCGTCATCGTGATCGCCGCGACCAACCGGGCCGACGTGCTCGACCCCGCGCTGCTGCGCCCCGGCCGCTTCGACCGGCGGATCACCGTCAGTCCGCCGGACCGCGAGGGGCGCGCCGCGATCCTCGCCATCCACTCCCGGACCGTCCCGCTGGCCGGCGACGCCGACCTCACCCGGCTGGCCAAGGTCACCCCCGGGATGACCGGCGCTGAGCTCGCCAACCTCGTCAACGAGGCCGCTCTGCTGGCCGTCAAGCGCAAGCAGGACGCCGTCAACGAGCGGGACCTCTCGGACGCGCTGGAGAAGGTCCAGCTCGGCGCCGTCCGGCCGCTGGTGATGCCGCAGGAGGAGCGCGAGCGCACGGCGTACCACGAGAGCGGGCACGCGCTGCTGGGGATGCTCCAGCCCGGCGCCGACCCGGTCCGCAAGATCACCATCGTGCCGCGCGGCCGGGCGCTCGGCGTCACGCTCTCCACGCCCGAGAACGACCGCTACTCGTACACCGAGCCCTACCTGCGCGGCCGGATCATCGGCGCGCTCGGCGGGATGGCGGCCGAGCAGGTCGTCTACGGGGTCATCACCACGGGCGCGGAGAGCGACCTGGAGCAGGTCACCAACATCGCCCGGGGGATGGCCGGCCGCTGGGGCATGAGCGAGCGGGTCGGGCGGCTCACCGCCGTGCCCGCCGACCCGCAGGGGGCGTACGGGCTCTCCGCCGCCCCGACCACGCTCGACGCGGTGGACGAGGAGGCCCGGCGGATCGTCGCCGAGTGCTACGAGGACGCGGTGCGGATCCTGACCGAGCAGCGGACCCGGCTCGACGCGCTGGCGGCGGCGCTGCTGGAGGCGGAGACGCTGGACGAGGCGCAGGCCTACCGGGCCGCCGGGGTGCCGCGGGAGGCGGCCGAGGACGGGGACGCTTCGTAGGGCGGCGGGGCGCGGCGGGTCCCGGTGGAGCCATGCGGGGCCGTTCGGTGCGCGGCGGGGCCCGGTGGTGCGTGGCGGGGCCGTGCAGGGCCGTTCGGTGCGCGGCGGGGCCCGGTGGTGCGCGGCGGGGCCGTGCAGGGCAGTTCGGGGAAGCGCGGGTAGAAGGCCGGGGGGGGGGGGGGGCGGGTGGGGGGCCGCCCCCCCACGCGGGTGACGGTGGGGGGGACCCCCCCCCGCCGGGGGGGGCGGGGGGGGGCGAGGGGGGCG
>NZ_JBHWGV010000059.1:7551-12750 GCF_042732955.1 Kitasatospora sp. NPDC059747
CCTCCCCACCGCCCTGGAGCACGGCCGCACCACCGACGCCCCCCCCTCCCACGCGCGCCCCCGCCCCGGCACCCGGCGCCGCCGCCGCGGTTCCGGCACCGGGCCCACCCGCCCCGGGGCCCCCCCGCCAACGGCCCCCCCCCCCCCCCCCCGGTTTCGTCCGTCTCGGGGTGTGCCCCCGGTCCGCCGGGTTCCGGCGTGCCGTGTCTGCCGGGCCGCGTGTGCTGCGGTGCGTGTGCCGGGCCGTGCGTGCCGCGCCGCGTGTGCCGCGGTGCCCGGGTCAGCGGCGACGCTCCGCGATCAGGTAGCGGAACACGTTCTCCATCCGGACCGACCCGTCGGCGCGCAGGTAGGGCTGCAGCGCCTCCTCCAGCTCCTTGGCCACCAGCGCGCCGCCGGAGAACTCCTCGGCGGCCTCGAACAGCCCGGTGGAGAGCAGGCCGCGCACCGCGCTGTCCAGGTCCGGATAGGCGAACGGGCAGCTCACCCGGCCGCTGCCGGCCGGACGCAGGCCGGCCGCGGCGATCAGGTCCTCCAGGGCGCCCGGCGCGCTCAGGTCGAACGGGTCGCGCGCGGTGGTGCGGCCGGCCATCCGCCGGGCCACGTCCAGCACCGCGGCGCTCTCGCAGCGCTCCTGCGGCCCCCAGGCGGCCAGCACCACGTGCCCGCCGGGCAGCGTCAGCCGGGCGGCCTCGGCGACCACCGTGCGCGGTTCGGCGCTCGCCGGGAGCTGTTCGAAAACCGTCACCAGCGAATGGGCCGAGCGGGGGAGCGCGGTGGCCGGCCGGGCCCCCGCGCACACCCGCAGCCGACGGTCCCGCGCGAGCTCGCGCAGCTCGTCCCGGGGTTCCTGGCCGGCGACCTGGGCACCCCGGCCGGCCGCCAGCAGGAGCGCCAGCCCGGAGCGGCAGCCCAGGCCCAGCACGCTGCTCGCCGGGCCGACCTCCAGCCGGTCGTAGACCGCCTCGTACAGCGGTACCAGCATGCGTTCCTGGATCTCCGCCCAGTCGCGCGCCCGCGCGGGCCACGCGCCCCCCGCGTGGGGGTGGTGCGGTCGTGCGCCCGCTGGTCGTTCGGTCGTGCCGGTCGTCCGAGCTGAAGCCATCGCGGCCTCCCATCCGGTCCTTCGGTGTGCTGCTACGGCTCCCCCAAAGTCCCGCCCCACTCCAGCGAACAGCGGCTCGGGCGCGGCGTCCAGAGGGGTGCAGGGTGGTGCGCGCGTGTCGCGGTCGTGCGCCCCCTGCTGTCGGCGGGGGTCGTCCCGCGTCCGCGCCCCGTCCGTCCCGTGGTCGTGCCCCGTCCGTCCCGTGGTCGCGCGGTGGTCGTCCCGTGGCCGAGCCGTGCTGTCCCGTGGCCGGGGTGGCCGTCCGCCGCGGGTGTGATACCGATTCGAAGTCAGGGGGCCGCTCCCCGTACCATTCGGGCCATGGCTAAGGCACCCGTTCTCACCCCTCAGGCGGAAGACTTCCCGCGCTGGTACCAGGACCTCATCAACAAGGCCGAGCTGGCCGACAACGGTCCGGTGCGCGGCACCATGGTCATCCGACCGTACGGCTACGGCCTGTGGGAGCGGATGCAGCAGGAGATGGACGCGCGGATCAAGAAGGCCGGCGCGCAGAACGCCTACTTCCCGATGTTCATCCCGCAGTCGTACCTGACCAAGGAGGCCGAGCACGTCGAGGGCTTCGCCCCCGAGCTCGCGGTGGTCACCCACGGCGGCGGCAAGCAGCTGGAGGAGCCGGTCGTCGTCCGGCCGACCTCCGAGACGATCATCAACGAGTACTTCTCCAAGTGGGTGCAGAGCCACCGCGACCTGCCCCTGCTGATCAACCAGTGGGCCAACGTGGTCCGTTGGGAGCTGCGCCCGCGCGTCTTCCTGCGCACCACCGAGTTCCTCTGGCAGGAGGGCCACACCGCCCACGCCACCTACGAGGACGCCCGCGCGTACGCGTCGATGATCCACACGCAGGTCTACGGCGACTTCATGACCAACGTGCTCGGCATCGACGTCGTGCTCGGCCGCAAGACCGCCAAGGAGCGCTTCGCCGGCGCCATCAACACCCTCACCCTCGAGGGCATGATGGGCGACGGCAAGGCCCTGCAGATGGGCACCAGCCACGAGCTGGGCCAGAACTTCGCCAAGGCGTTCAACACCACCTACCAGCTCCAGGGCGCCGAGCGCGAGTACGTCTGGCAGACCTCCTGGGGCGTCTCGACCCGCATGGTCGGCGGCCTGATCATGTCCCACGGCGACGACAACGGCCTGCGCGTCCCGCCGCGCCTGGCCGCCGTCCAGGCCGTCGTCCTCGCCATCAAGGGCGACGACGCGGTCATCGCCAAGGTCCGCGAGATCGGCGCCCGCCTGGAGGCCGTCGGCGTCCGCGTGGTCGTCGACGACCGCACCGACACCCCGTTCGGCCGCCGCGCCGTCGACTGGGAGCTCAAGGGCGTTCCGGTCCGCATCGAGGTCGGCCCGCGCGACCTGGAGAACGGCACCGCGATGCTGGTCCGCCGCATCGCGGGCGGCAAGGAGCCGGTCTCGATCGACGCCCTGGCCGAGCTGCTCCCGGGCGTCCTGGAGGACGACCAGGCGCTCCTGCTGCGCCAGTCCCGCGAGCGCCGCGAGTCGCGCACCGTCGACGTCAAGACCCTCGACGAGGCCGTCGAGGCCGCCGCCACCGGCTGGGGCCGGATCTCCTGGGCCGAGCTCGGCCCGGAGGGCGAGGCCAAGCTGGCCGAGCAGGGCGTCTCGGTGCGCTGCATCGTCGCCGCCGACGGTTCGGTGCCGCAGACGGACGACCAGGAAGGCAATATCGCGATCGTCGCGCGTGCGTACTGATCCCGACCATCGGTACGACCGGCGGTGGGTAATGACCGTTACCGGCAACATTTGCCCGGAATGCGGGTGGTAAGAATCCGGTAACTCTCGCCGACGGCTCCGGACTCGCAACATCCCTACTGGCCGGTCAACTGCCGGTATTAACGGAATAGCGGTACGGTGTACGGCCCGTGGCCCTGTCAACTTCGACAGGACCACGGGCCGTACGTCCTGGGTGCGACAGCCCGCCCCCCGGACGGAATTCACCAGGCCCGCCGAGCTGCGCGGGCCGAAACCGGCAGGGGGTTGGTCTTGCGTCAGATCCGGAACGCGCAATTCGCGCGCGACCATGCATTCCTGGGAGTTCCCTGGGAATTCCCGGAGAACGGGAACAGGCGGAACATCGGCTCGCACTCCATCGTTGGTCTAGCGTGAGCACGACACAGCCCCTCGTCCTCGCGGCCGAACTGGCCGCCGCCTGGAGTGACATCCAGGCCTACCACCAGGACCTCCCGGACCTGGCCTCGCCCGAGGCCCTGATCGGCGAGTCCTCCTCGGCCTGTGGCACGCGGCTCGGTTTCGAGCGGCTCCTCCACGAGGCTGCCCACGGTCTGGCCGCGGCCCGGGACATCCGGGACACCTCGCGGGCCGGCCGCTACCACAACCGGCGCTTCCTGATGCTCGCCTCCGAGCTCGGTCTGGCACACCCGGTGGAACCGCACGCGAGCAGCGGGTTCTCCCAGGTGACCATGCTCAAGGAGACGCAGGAGCGGTACGCCGAGACCATCGAACGCCTGGACCGCGCCCTGGGTGCGCACCAGGAGGCGGTGGCCGGCGAAGGCGCGACGCGCGCCTTCCGCGGGCCGGCCGCCCGGCACGGTTCCTCCGGGGGCGGCGTGCGGGTCAAGGCGGTGTGCGGCTGCGGGCGGAACGTCCGGGTCGTGCCGTCGGTGCTCGCGCAGGCGTCCATCGTCTGCGGCGCGTGCCAGCAGCCCTTCAAGATCGCCTGATCCTGTCGGGTTCGGCGGTTCGTTCCGGGGGTTCCGGGAGTTCCGGCGGTTCTGGTAGGTCCAACCATTTCAGCAATTTCAGCAATCTCGACGGGGTTCGACGAGTTCGGCACGTTCGACGAGTTCGACAAGCGCGTTCGAGAAGTTCGGCAAGGCAGGGCCCATCGGGCTCACGTGACCGGTTCGGGGTCGCGTGACCGGGTGGCAGGACCCGGTGGTCGGCTGTGCGGGCAGCGAAACCGGCGGGTGCGATCGGAAGACTCGTGGACGGAATCAGTGGACTCGACCGGGAGCGGGGGCTCCCGGTCCGGTCCGGCCCCACGAGGTGGGTCCGGGGGCCGGCCGGTCCGGCTCCGGCTCCGTGTCCGGCTCGGTGGACGGGGCCCGGGAAGCCCGGTCCGCAGACGGTGCCCGGGAGGCCCGGTCCAGGCGGTTGGCGCCGGTATGGCAGAATGGACAGCTGAGTACTCGGCAGCCGAGCAGGACCCCTCTCTCCTACGGCTGGCGTGTCCCTTGAACGGTCCGCACCGCAACCCCACGCGATGAACGCGACCGCTCACCCACGTCAACACCAGGAGAATCCACTCCCGTGGCAGTCAAGATCAAGCTCAAGCGTCTCGGCAAGATTCGCTCCCCGCACTACCGCATCGTCATCGCCGACGCGCGCACCAAGCGTGACGGTCGCGCGATCGAGGAGATCGGCATCTACCAGCCGACCTACAACCCCTCGAAGATCGAGGTCGACAGCGACCGCGCCCAGTACTGGCTGTCCGTCGGCGCCCAGCCGACCGAGCCGGTCCTCGCCATCCTCAAGCTGACCGGCGACTGGCAGAAGTTCAAGGGCCTGCCGGCCCCGGCGCCGCTCAAGGTCGCCGAGCCCAAGGTCGAGGACTTCTCGCACCTGTTCGCGAAGGCCGTCGCCGGCTTCGAGGACGCCACCACCGGTGTCGCCATCACCCCGAAGGCCAAGAAGTCGGACAAGGCCGAGGCTGAGGCCGACGCCGCCGCCGAGGCCTGATCGTGATCGAGGACGCCCTCGACCACCTGGTGAAGGGCATCGTCGAGCACCCCGACGAGGTGCAGGTGCGCTCGCGCAACCTGCGTCGGGGGAACACCATCGAGGTGCGTGTGCACCCCGATGACCTCGGCAAGGTGATCGGCCGGGGCGGCCGCACGGCGCGCGCTCTGCGCACCGTGGTCGGCGCCCTCGGCGGTCGCAACGTCCGGGTCGACCTCGTCGACGTGGACAACATCCGCTGACGCATTTAGCAAACGGCTAGGGGGGGGGGGGGGGGCACCGCCCCCCCCCGCGCCCCCGCACTGTGAGTGTGGGCACCGGGGGGCGCCCAATGAGTGTAAATAGAGATACTA
>NZ_JBHWGV010000059.1:12760-32320 GCF_042732955.1 Kitasatospora sp. NPDC059747
CGAGCCCGCCCCGCCGCGGCCGCGGCGGGGCGGGGGGGGGGCCCGGGCGGGTGCGGGGGCCGCGCCCGCCCCCCCCTTTTCGCATCCGGCCACCATGTTCCCGCCCCGCGAGGGCGTGGACGTGGCCGGCTTCCCGTCCAGCTCAGGAACTCCAGGAGAACGATCACCGTGCAGCTCGTCGTCGGCAAGATCGGCCGCGCCCACGGCATCAGGGGGGACGTCAGCGTCGAGGTCCGCACCGACGAGCCGGAGCTCCGGCTCGGCCCGGGGGCCGTCGTCCTCACCGACCCCGCGTCGGTCGGGCCGCTGACCGTCGAGTCCGGCCGGGTGCACAGCGGGCGGCTGCTGCTGCGCTTCGCCGGCGTCAAGGACCGCAACGCGGCGGAGGCGCTCCGCGGCACCCTGCTGATCTCCGAGGTCGACCCGGACGAGACCCCCGATGACCCGGAGGAGTACTACGACCACCAGCTGATCGGGCTGGACGTGGTGCTCTCCGACGGCACCCCGGTCGGCGAGCTCACCGAGGTCGTCCACCTGCCGTACCAGGACCTGCTCACGGTGAGGAAGGCCGACGGGACGGAGGTGCTGGTGCCCTTCGTCAGCCAGATCGTGCCGATCATCGACCTGGAGAACCAGCGCGCCGTGATCACCCCGCCGGCCGGGCTCATCGACCCGGAGCGGGCCGAGGTGGCGGGCAGTGCTGCCGCCGCGGCCCCGGAGGACTCTGGCGAGGGCGCCCAGGAGGACTCCCCGGAGGGCGCCCACGGCGACTCGCAGGAAGGCGAGAAGTGACGGCGGCCGGGGGCGTCCAGACGGGGATGCGGCTCGACGTCGTTTCGATCTTCCCGGAGTACCTGGAACCCCTGAACGTCTCACTCGTCGGCAAGGCGCGCGCCCGCGGCCAGCTGGACGTGCACGTCCACGACCTGCGGGACTGGACGCACGACGTCCACCGGACGGTCGACGACAGCCCGTACGGCGGCGGCCCCGGCATGGTGATGAAGCCCGAGCCGTGGGGCGAGGCCCTGGACGCGGTGGTCGCCGCCGGCCCCGAGGGGCAGGTGCCGACGCTGGTGGTGCCCACCCCGAGCGGGCGCCCGTTCACCCAGGAGCTGGCCCAGGAACTGGCCGGCCGCCCCTGGCTGGCCTTCGCGCCCGCCCGGTACGAGGGCATCGACCGGCGGGTGATCGAGGAGGCGGCCACCCGGATGCCGGTGGTCGAGGCCTCGATCGGCGACTACGTGCTGGCCGGCGGCGAGGTCGCCGTGCTGGTGATGGTCGAGGCGATCGCCCGGCTGCTGCCGGGGGTGCTCGGCAACGCCGAGTCCCACCGGGACGACTCCTTCGCCCCCGGCGCGATGGCCGACCTCCTGGAGGGCCCGGTCTACACCAAGCCCGCCGAGTGGCGCGGCCGGACCGTGCCCGACGTGCTGCTCAGCGGCAACCACGGCCGCATCGCCCGCTGGCGCCGGGACGAGGCCTTCGCCCGTACGCTGGCGAACCGCCCCGACCTGGTGGAGCGCTGGCAGTACGGCGCCTTCGACAAGAAGGACCGGGCGGCGCTCTCCGTCCTCGGCCTGGCCTGGGACGACGAGCTCGGCCGATTTCGGTCCGCGGCCGTGGGTGTGGAAGAATAGGCCGCTGCTGTCTGTCGCTGGGCCCCTTCCGTAGGGGTCACGTGGACCGGCGCCCCCGCCACGGGGGGAACGCCGCCAGCCGATGCGGCCCGCAGCAGACCCCATTGCGACGAACTTCCGTGGGCGGCCCGTGGCGCCTGCGATGGAGAGCAACATGAGCAACAAGCTCGCTGCTGTCGACGCGGCCTCGCTGCGTAGCGACATCCCGGCCTTCCGCGCCGGTGACACCCTGAAGGTCCACGTCCGGGTCATCGAGGGCAACCGCTCCCGTGTCCAGGTCTTCCAGGGCGTCGTCATCCGCCGCCACGGTGCGGGCGTCGGTGAGACCTTCACCGTCCGCAAGGTCAGCTTCAACGTCGGCGTGGAGCGCACCTTCCCGGTGCACACCCCGGTCGTCGAGAAGATCGAGGTCGTGACCCGCGGTGCGGTTCGCCGCGCCAAGCTGTACTACCTGCGTGACCTCCGCGGCAAGGCCGCGAAGATCAAGGAGAAGCGCGACCGCTGATCCACCGGCCCCCGGCCTCGCCGGGGGATCGGAGCGCTCCCGGGGGCGCGGCTGCCGCACGGTAAGCTCAGCCCCCGATGAGCACGCACGAACCACCCGCGGACCGCGACGGCAGTCCCGCACCCTCCGGTGCGGACTCGCCGCCGCGGTCCGCGGTCGTTTCCGCGGTTGTTCCGGCCGCCGCCACTGCGGTTGCTCCTGCGATTGCTCCTGCGGCGGGTCGCAGGGCGGTTTCCGCGGACGCGGTGGGCGACGCGGCCGATGACGGTGGCGCTGCCGACGGCGTTGCCGATGCCGACGGCGTTGCCGATGCCGACGGCGATGGCAAGACCGACGGCGATGGCAAGACCGACGGCGATGGTGAGGCTGCGGACGACGAGGAGCCGGGGCGCTCGCGCTCGCGGGACCTCCTGCTCCTGGCGGGCATCTGCCTGTCCGCGCTGCTCCTGGTGAACGCCTTCGTCGCGCGGCCGTTCACGGTGCCGTCCGGGTCGATGGAGGACACCCTCCGCCCCGGCGACCGGCTGATCGCGAACCAGCTCGCCTACGTCTTCGGCGAGCACCCCCGGCGGGGCGACGTCGTGGTGTTCGACGGGACGGGCTCCTTCCTTCCGGAGCCGGACCGGCCGGCCGGCTTCTGGGACGGGCTGCGCTCGCTCGGCCGGGACCTCGGGCTGGCCCCGGCCGGCGACACGGTGTACGTCAAGCGGGTGATCGGCATCGGCGGCGACCGCGTGACCAGCACCGGGCCCGGCGGGCGGATCACCGTCAACGGTGTGCCGATCGACGAGTCCTCCTACCTCGCCCCGGGCGACGAGCCGTCCGGCGTGGCCTTCGACGTGGTGGTGCCGGCCGGCAAGCTGTGGGTGATGGGCGACCACCGCAGGGCCTCCCGGGACTCCCGCGATCACCTCGGCGAGCCCGGCGGCGGGTTCGTGCCGGAGAGCAGGGTGATCGGCCGGGCGGACTGGGTGGTCTTCCCGATCGCGCGCTGGAACAGCCTGGACCGGCCGGCGGCCTTCGCCGCGACAGCGGGGACGGGTGGTCATGGGGACCAGAGGTAGGGGCCGACTGGCAGACCACCCCGCCGAGGTGGCGGGGGAGGGCGCCGAGGGTGGCGACGGCGTCGTTCCGGCCCGTGGCCGGGCCGATCGACGCCGCACCGCGCAGCGCGCGGCCCGGCGGCGCAAGCGCTCGCTGCTGCGCGAGTTCCCGCTGATCGTCCTGGTGGCCCTGCTGGTGGCGCTGGTGATGAAGACCTTCATGATCCAGGTCTTCGTGATCCCCTCGGGGTCGATGGAGCAGACCATCCAGGTCGGGGACCGGGTACTGGTGGACAAGTTCACCCCCTGGTTCGGCAACGAGCCGTCGCGCGGAGACGTCGTGGTGTTCAAGGACCCCGGCGGCTGGCTGGAGAGCGATCACAAGCCGTCCGACGACGGTCCGATCCTGGGCGGGGCCAAGCAGGTCCTCACTTTCGTCGGGCTGCTGCCGTCCGACAGCGAGCAGGATCTGATCAAGCGGGTCATCGGCGTCGGCGGGGACACCGTGGAGTGCTGCGACGCGCAGGGGCGGTTGAGCGTCAACGGCACGCCGGTGGAGGAGCCCTACCTCTCGCCCGGGAACCCGCCGTCCCGGCAGCCCTTCAAGGTGAAGGTGCCCCAGGGCCGGCTCTGGGTCATGGGCGACCACCGGGACGTGTCCGCCGACTCCCGTTTCCACATGGGGAATCCCGGCCAGGGCACGATCCCGCTGAGCGGTGTGGTCGGCCGGGCCTTCGTGATCGCCTGGCCGCTGGACCGCTTCCATCAACTTGACGAGCCGAGTTCACTCTCCTCTCTGGCACGTGCTCCGCAGGCCGCCGGAACTGCGCCGAATTCGGTGCCCGTTGGGCCGGTTCCGATGGAACCTCCGCTCGTTATGGGTGTGTTGGGCATCCTTCCGCTTGCCGTTCGCAGGCCGGACGGGCCTTCGCGGTAGGCCACGCCGGCCGCCGACCCACCGGGTCGCGCGCGTGGGACCGCGAGCCGGATGCCTGGGAGTGATAGAGAAGTGCAGGCGCGGCCGGGCTTTCCGGCTGAGCGTCGAGGCTGTGCTGGTGTCAGGGGCGCCCGTGGTGGGCAGCCCTGAGGCGTTCATGGTCGTAGTGAGCGTGGTGCCCGCTGTGCGGCACTCCGAGCGCGGGCGCACGGGCGTCCGCACAGCAGGGAGGAGACGTTGTGGGGGATTTGGTGATCGGCGCCCGCTCAGGCGCCGGAGAGCCCGAGGGCTCCGGCAGCCGGGCGGACCGGTCCGCCGAGTCCGCAGCGCCGTCGGCCTCGGTCGAGGACGCGGCGGCCCAGTCCGCCGACGAGCCGGGCGACGGGACGGGCGGTACCCCGGGCGAGCTCCGGAGCGGGGCCGGGCCGGCGGACGAGTCGGAGGGCAAGGCGTCCGACAAGGACAAGAAGCCGCGATCGTTCTGGAAGGAACTGCCGATCCTGATCGGCATCGCGCTGGTCCTGGCCCTGGTGATCAAGACCTTCTTCGTCCAGGCCTTCTCCATCCCGTCGGAGTCGATGCAGAACACGCTGCAGGTCGGTGACCGCGTCCTCGTGGACAAGCTGACCCCCTGGTTCGGGGCCGAGCCCGAGCGCGGCGAGGTCGTGGTGTTCCACGACCCGGGCGGCTGGCTGAACGACGAGCCCGTCCAGCAGAGCAGCAACTCCTTCCTCCGGGGGGTGCAGGACGTCCTCAGCTTCGTCGGCCTGATGCCCTCGGCCAACGAGAAGGACCTGATCAAGCGGGTCATCGCGGTCGGCGGCGACACCGTCGAGTGCGAGAGCGGCGGTCCGGTCAAGGTGAACGGCGTCGCGCTCAACGAGCCGTACATCTTCCCGGGCAACAACCCCTGCAGCCGGACCTTCGGACCGCTGAAGGTGCCGTCGGGCCGGATCTGGGTGATGGGCGACCACCGCGACGACTCGCTGGACTCCCGCTTCCACATGGACCAGCCGGGCGGCGGGACCGTTCCGGTGGACGACGTGATCGGGCGCGCCTTCGTGGTGGCCTGGCCGATCGACCGCTGGGCGACGCTGCCGGTGCCGAGCACCTTCGACCAGAAGGGCCTGGCGGCGGGCGTGCCGCTGGTGCCGCCGGTGGCCGGCGCGGCGGGAGCCGTGGCGCTGCTCCCACTGGTGCGCCGGGTGCGGAACAGGTCGGACCGCCGGAAGGACTCCTGAGCTCCGGCAGCTCCTCCCCAGCTCTTGCGCGGGCCGTGGTACCGACGAGTAATCTGCTCGGACGTGCCACGGCCCGACGGGTTTTCCGCCTGTGCCTCCGGCGCACCCGGGGCGTGCTCCGGCGGGTCAGAGCTGGACGGTGTCGATGAGCAGTGTCGTGGAACAGACCGCCGACCGGCCGGTCACGCCCACCCGGCCGCGCCACCGGGCGGCCGCCGTGATCCAGGGCGTCCTGATCGGGCTCGGCCTGGTGCTGTTGGTCGGCGGCTTCGCTGTGATCGCGGTCGGCTACCGGCCCTACAACATCCCCTCGGGCTCGATGTCCCCCACACTGGAGGTCGGGGACACGGTGCTCGCCCGGAAGACCGACGGCGGCTCCGTCGGCCGGGGTGACGTCGTGGTCTTCAAGGACCAGGCCTGGGGCGGCGAGCTCATGGTCAAGCGGGTCGTCGCGGTGGGCGGGGACACCGTGGCCTCCGCCGAGGACGGCCGCGGGCTGACGGTGAACGGGACCCCGGTCGCCGAGCCCTACCTCGCGGCGCAGGGTCCGCAGGGCACGGCCTTCAGCGTCACGGTGCCGCAGGGGCGGCTCTTCCTGCTCGGCGACAACCGGATCGTCTCGCTCGACTCCCGCACCCACTTGTCGGTCGACGGCGGGACCGTCGCGGCCGACGCCGTCGAGGCCCGGGTGGAGGCGACGGCGATGCCGTTCGGCCGGATGGGTGGGTTCACCCGGACCACGGCGTTCGACGGCCTCGCCGGTCCGCGGGCCGCTCAGCCCGGTCCGCTGGTCCCGGCGGCGGTGGCCACCGTGGCCGGCGCGGCGCTGATCGTCGTGACCTCGGCGGTGGGCGGCGTGGCCGGTCTGGCCCGCCGGTTCCGTCGGGGGCGCGCATCCTGAGCGCGGCCGCCGCCTGCCGGGCCGCTCTGTCGAACATCGCCCCGGATGGACGCGTCGGGTGGCAGGATCGGTACCACCACCGGTGCGGACGGAAGGGGTGTGAAGAGCTGCCATGACGGTACGGCGTCGCCAGGCGGCGCGGATCCTGCTGCTGGACGGGTCGGACCGCGTCCTCCTCTTCCTGGGCTCGGATCCGGCGGTGCCGGACGTGACCTGGTGGTTCACCCCGGGAGGCGGTTTGGAACCCGGGGAGGACGTGCGCGACGCCGCCGCGCGGGAGCTCGTGGAGGAAACCGGTTTGCGGGGCGTGGAGCTGGGGCCCTTGGTGGGGTACGGCACGGTGTCGTTCTCCTTCCGGGGACAGCGCTACGAGCAGGAGCAGTGGTTCCACCTGGCCCGGACCGAGGCCACCGGCCTCGACCACTCGGGCATGGGCGACGAGGAACACGCCGAGTTGCTCGCGGCACGCTGGTGGACGCTCGAGGAGCTGAGGCGGACCGCCGAGACGGTCTACCCGGCCGGACTGGCCGACTTCCTGGAGCGACTGCTGGTACAGGGCCCGCCGGTCGCTCCGGTACGGCTCTGAGCGTGGGTGCGGTGGTCCACAATGGGTGGACGTGACAAGTTGAGGGGACGCCTGGATGAGTGCCGAAGATCTCGAGAAGTACGAGACCGAGATGGAGCTCAAGCTCTACCGGGAGTACCGGGACGTCGTCGGCCTGTTCAAGTACGTGATCGAGACCGAGCGACGTTTCTACCTCACCAACGACTACGAGCTGCAGGTGCACTCGGTCCAGGGTGAGGTCTTCTTCGAGGTGTCGATGGCGGATGCGTGGGTCTGGGACATGTACCGGCCGGCCCGGTTCGTCCGCAAGGTCCGGGTGCTGACCTTCAAGGACGTGAACATCGAGGAACTCGCGAAGAGCGATCTGGAGCTGCCCTCGGACGACGCCGGCTTCGGGAACTGACGTTGGACCGCCCGGTTCCGCGTTGTCCAGGGGAATTTCGCGCAATCGGGGATTCTCACTCCTGCGGGTGACGGAAGTTATCCACAGGCGCGAGTTGTCCACAGGAAAAGGGAAATACCGGGTCCCGTCGAGCACGGCGTTGCAACCTCCACGGCGGAGGTGGTCACCGTGCAGAACACGACCGTGCAGAACCCGACCGCGCAGGGCGCGATCACCCGGCAGGCCCGCCAGGGCGGGCCGGACAGGCCGAGCAAGACCAGCCTCGGCCGCTACGGCGAGCGGGTCGCCGCCCGCCGCCTCGCGGAGGACGGACTCCGCATCCTGGACCGCAACTGGCGCTGCGCCGAGGGCGAGCTGGACATCGTCGCCCTCGACGGCGACACCGTGGCGGTCTGCGAGGTGAAGACCCGCTCCGAGCGGGGCTTCCAGCAGCCGACCGAGGCCATCGACCAGGCCAAGGCGGCCCGGCTGCAGCGGCTGGCCGAGCGGTGGCTGGCCGAGCGCTGGCCCGGGCACTTCGCGCAGCTGGCCGGGCCCGGGTACGACCCCGGGCCCGCCGATCCGCAGTGGCCGCCCGTCCCGCCGGGCGGGGTGCGGATCGACCTGGTCGCGGTCATCAACCGGTCCCGGGGCGCCGCCTCGGTGGACCACCTGCGGGGGGTGGTCTGATGGCCTTCGCCCGTACCTGTTCCGTCGCGCTGGTCGGCGTCGACGGGGTGATCGTCGAGGTCCAGGCCGATCTGGAGCCCGGGGTGGCCGCGTTCACCCTGGTCGGCTTGCCCGACAAGGCGCTGTCCGAGGCCCGCGACCGGGTGCGCGCGGCCGTCGTGAACAGCGGCGAGGCGTGGCCGCAGCGCAAGCTGACCGTCGGCCTCAGCCCCGCCTCCGTGCCCAAGAGCGGCAGCGGCTTCGACCTCGCGGTGGCCTGCGCCGTGCTGGCCGCCGCCGAGCGGCTCGACCCGTCGGCCATCGCCGACCTGCTGATCATCGGCGAACTGGGGCTGGACGGCCGGGTGCGGCCCGTCCGCGGAGTGCTGCCCTCGGTGCTGGCCGCCACCGACGCCGGGTACGAGCGGGTCGTCGTCGCCGAGCAGACGGCGGCCGAGGCCTCGCTCGTCCCCGGGGCGAAGGTGATCGGGGTCCGCAGCCTGCGCCAGCTGCTCGCCGTCCTCACCGGTGTGCCCGCGCCGGAGGAGCCGCCCGATCCGATCACGGGCCGCCCCGATCCCCTGATGGCCGGGCTCATGCTGCCGAGCGCGGGCGTGCGGGGCCTGCCCGACGACAAGGCGGCCCGCCTCGACATGGCCGACGTGGCCGGTCAGTACGAGGCCCGGCGGGCCCTGGAGATCGCCGCCGCCGGGGGACACCACCTGTACCTGAAGGGGCCGCCGGGGGCCGGCAAGACGATGCTGGCCGAGCGGCTGCCCTCGCTGCTCCCGCCGCTCACACAGAAGGAGGCGCTGGAGGTCACCGCGGTGCACTCGGTGGCGGGCCTGCTCCCGGCGGGCCGTCCGCTGATCGACCGCGCCCCGTACTGCTCCCCGCACCACTCGACCACCATGCCGGCGATCGTGGGTGGCGGCAGCGGCCTGCCCAGACCGGGCGCGGTGTCGCTGGCCCACCGGGGCGTCCTGTTCCTGGACGAGGCACCGGAGTTCCCCGTCCGGGTGCTCGACGCGCTGCGGCAGCCGCTGGAGTCGGGCGAGGTGGTGATCGCGCGCTCGGCCGGATCGCTCCGGCTCCCGGCCCGGTTCCTGCTCTGCCTCGCGGCCAATCCCTGTCCGTGCGGCCGGTACTCACGGCGGGGCGAGGGGTGCGAGTGCACCCCGGCGATGGTGAGCCGCTACCAGGGGCGGCTGTCGGGGCCGTTGCTCGACCGGGTGGACCTCCAGGTCCAGGTCGCCCCGGTGACCAGGGTCGAGCTCATGGAGCGGGACACCACGGCGGAGACCACCGAGATCATCGCGGCCCGGGTGCTGGCCGCGCGGGAGCGGGCGGCCGCCCGGCTGGCCAGCACGCCCTGGCGGGTCAACGCCGAGGTTCCGGGGCACGAACTGCGGACGCGCTGGCAGCTCGCCCCCGGCGCGCTGAACGACGCCGCACGGCAGTTGGAGCGCGGGCTGCTCACCGCCCGGGGCCTGGACCGGGTGCTCCGGGTCGCCTGGACGGTCGCGGACCTCGCCGGCCGGGACCGACCGGACCAACGGGACGTGCGGACGGCGCTGGTCCTGCGCACCGGCGTGGAGCACGGCCTGCCGCTCACCGAACGCGCCTTCGGGCGTCTCGGGGGCGTCCCCGCTCAGCGGAGCAGTCCAGGGAAGGGCCCAATCGGAGGAGCCCGCGACGAGTACCCGGCGGACGAGGACGGTGACGCATGAACCGGATGACGGCGGATCCTCAACAGCCGCAGCCGCAGCCGCAGCCGCCGCCGCCGACGACGGCCGCGCAGCCCGAGCCGGAACGGCTCGCCCGGGTGCTGCTCAGCCGCCTGAGCGAGCCCGGGGACGCGGTGGTCGGCCGGTGGCTCCGCCAGCTCGCCGCCGCCGAGGTGGTCCAGGCGATCCGGGAGGGCGCCGTGCCCGACCACCCCGGGCTCGACGGGCCCCGCCTGGCCGGCTACCAGGCGAGACTTCCCGGTCTGGACCCGGCCGAGGACCTGGAACGGGTACGAGCCTCCGGTGGACGCTTCATCATTCCGGGGGACACGGAGTGGCCCAGCCAGCTCGACGACCTGGGCGACGGGCGGCCGGTCGGGCTCTGGACGACCGGTACCGGGTCGCTGCGCCTGCTGGCCCTCCGCTCGGTGGCGGTGGTGGGCTCCCGGGCCTGCACGGCCTACGGCGCGCACGTCGCGGGGGAGCTGTCAGCCCAACTCGCCGAGCGGGGCTGGGTGGTGGTGTCCGGAGCCGCCTACGGGATCGACGCCGCCGCCCACCGCGGAGCCCTGGCGGTGGGCGGGCTGACCGTCGGTGTCCTCGCCTGCGGGGTCGATGTCGCGTATCCCAAGGGCAACGCCGAATTGATCCGGCGGATCGGGGTCCAGGGCCTGTTGGTCAGCGAACTACCGCCAGGGGAGCACCCGAACCGCTTCCGCTTCGTGTTGCGCAACCGGGTCATCGCGGCCCTCACCAGGGGCACCGTGGTGGTGGAGGCGGCCGTGCGGAGCGGGGCACTGAGCACGGCCAGACGGGCGCGGGACCTCAACCGGCACACCATGGGCGTGGCCGGGCCGGTCACCTCCGAACTCTCGGCGGGCGTGCACGCCCTGATCCGCAGCGGCGGCGCCACGCTGGTCACCGACGCGGCGGAGGTGACGGAATTGATCGGTGCGATCGGGGACGACCTCGCGCCGCCGCGGGCCGGGCCGGTCCTGCCGCGGGACCTGCTGGAGCCGCCGGTCGCACGGGTGCTGGAGGCCGTGCCGGCGACGGCCGAGGGCGCGCCGGTCGAGCGGCTGGCCCGGCAGTCGGGGCTGCCGCCGGACGAAGTGCTCCAGCGGCTCTACGAGTTGGGCTCGCTCGGCTTCGTGGAGCGGCACGGCGCGCACTGGCGAATCGTGCGGAGGAGGTGATCGCGGGGAGAGGCGAACAGCTGCGCTGATGGGGGCTGCAAGAAGGAGTGACGGGAGATCGGGGGGTTGACCTGCCGAACCGGTTCGTCCACTGCGGGTGCCCGGATCCGGTGACGAGAACGCCACCGGATCGAGGGACGACCGAGTGGCGGTAGCGCATTGCAGTGAGTCGGTCACGCTACGCTCCACATGCCTTCCCTATCAGCACATGACTCGGCAGAACGGCGCAGACCAACGCATGCCCACACACATTCCCGGACACAGAGTGACCGGTGGCGCCCGGTCCTCGGGAGGACCGCGCACCGAGCGGCGCCCCGTGACCGAGTACCCGCCCAAGGCGACGGGGGCGATGGGGAGCCTGTCACGGCAGGGCGGCCGGCCGGCGTCGGTGCCCGGCCAGCCCGCCGAGGCCGCCGGTCCCGACCCGGCCGGCCCCGATGCCGTCGGGTCCGACGCGGTCGACGGGGCTGACGCCGGTACCGGCGGGGGCGAGGTCGTGGTCGGTACGGGCACGTGGATCGGCGCAGCCGCCGACGGTCCGACCGGGGCGAGTGCCGTCACGGAGGCGCCCGAGGCGGTGCCACCACCGGCGCCCCCGCCCGGACCGGGACGGCAGGCTCCGCCCCCGGCTCCAGCGTTGCCCCCGACGCAGGCCCCATCCCCGGCCCTATCCCCGACGCAGGCTCCGCCCCCGGCTCAGGCCCCATGCCCGGCCCAGGTTCCGCCCCGGGCCCAAGCGCTGCCCCCGCCGTCGGCCCCGTCCGCGAGCCCGTCGGCGCCTTCGCCCCGCCGAGGGCCGGAGGCGGGCAGCCCCGCGCGCAGCGCGCTGGAGGAACTCTGGCGCTCCTACAAGGAGACCGGCGACCAGCGGCTGCGGGAGCAGCTGATCCTGCACTACTCACCGCTCGTCAAGTACGTGGCGGGCCGGGTCGGGGTGGGTCTGCCCTCCAACGTCGAGCAGGCCGACTTCGTCTCCTCCGGGGTCTTCGGGCTGATCGACGCGATCGAGAAGTTCGACATCGACCGGGCCATCAAGTTCGAGACCTATGCGATCAGCCGCATCCGCGGCGCGATCATCGACGAACTGAGGGCACTGGACTGGATCCCGCGCTCGGTGCGGCAGAAGGCCAAGGCGGTCGAGCGGACGTACGCGACGCTGGAGGCCCGGCTGCGCCGGACCCCGCACGAGCCTGAGGTCGCGGCGGAGATGGGCATCGCGATCGAGGACCTGCACGCCATCTTCAGCCAGCTGTCGCTCGCCAACGTCGTGGCGCTCGACGAGCTGCTGCACCCCGTGGGGGAGGGCGGCGACCGGCTGAGCCTGGTGGACACCCTGGAGGACCACGGCGCCGACAACCCCGTCGAGGTGGCCGAGGACCGGGAGCTGCGCAGGCTGCTGGCCCAGGCGGTCAACACCCTCCCGGAGCGCGAGAAGACAGTGGTGACGCTCTACTACTACGAGGGCTTGACCCTCGCCGAGATCGGCCAGGTCCTCGGGGTGACGGAGAGCCGGGTGAGCCAGATCCACACCAAGTCCGTCCTGCAGCTGCGCGCCAAGCTGTCGGACGTCCGGTAGTGCGTGCGGCCGCCCGCTCGGGCGTGCGGTTCCGGCCGGGCAGCCCGAGGTTTGCGCGGCGGCGTATCGGCCGCGTGTAGGTCTCCGTAAAGTGGGAGCGTGCCGAAGATCCGAGCGGCCACGGTGGCCGAGCATCGCCAGCTGCAGCGGGCAGCTCTCCTCGACGCTGCCCGCGTCCTGCTCACCGAGGGGGGCATGGAGGCGCTGACCTTCCCCGCCCTCGCGGCGCGGACCGGGCTCGCGCGCTCCTCGGTCTACGAGTACTTCCGCTCCCGCGCCGCGGTGGTCGAGGCGCTGTGCGAGATGGACTTCCCGCTCTGGGCGGCCGAGATCGAGGCCGGGATGGAGAGCTGCGACACGGCGGCCGGCCGCATCGAGGCCTACGTCCGGGGACAGCTGGCGCTCGCCGCCGATCCGCGCCACCGGGCGGTCGTGGCGATCTCGGCGCTGGAGCTCGACGAGGCCGCGCGCGAGCGGATCCGGGCGGCGCACGGGAAGCTGGTCGGCCTGGTCACCCTGGCCCTGGAAGAGCTTGGCCACACTCAGCCGAGGCTCACCGCGGCGCTGCTCCAGGGGGTCGTCGAGGCGGCCGTCCGCCATGGCGAGCAACTGGCGGCGGCAGGAGCCGCGGTCGGTGGCCTCGCCGAGAGCCCCGAGCAGATCGCCGACGCCGCCGTCGCGATGGCCCTGCACGGTCTCTCCCGCAGCTGAACCGCCGGATCCTTCGCGGCTGAGCCGCCGATCGGCACAGGTCGCCCCGGTCGAGGCGAGGCGCCCGTCGGCGAACCCGTCGGCAGCAGCCGCGCCGCGCCCGCGCCGAACAGGGCGAGCGGGTCGAGGTAGCGGTCGCCGCGCAGCAGACCCCAGTGCAGGCAGCCCCGCCCGGCACAGTGCCGCCCCTCTCCGGCGAGCGGGGCGAGCGGGGCCAGCCGCCCGATCACCTGCCCGGCGCCGACCGTGCCGCCCACGGGCACAGTGCCGGTGACGGGGAGATAGGTGGTCCGCAGGGCGGGAGCCCCCGAGCCGGGGTGCGTCACCGTCACCACCGGGCGGCCCGCGACCAGCCCGGAGAACGTGACCACTCCCGGAGCCGCAGCCCTGATCTCCGCTGCCGCCGGGGCGGCCAGGTCCACGCCGCGGTGCCCGGCGGACCACGGCTTCGCCGGTGCCACGAACCGCCCGAGCACCCCGCCGGGCCCACCCACCGGCCATGCCCGTCCAGGCGCCGGTCCGGCAGAGATGCCGCCCCCGGAGTCACCCGGGCCCGAACGCCCCGCCACGGCAAGAGACCCAAGACCGCGCGCGGCCGCAGCACCCGCCAGGACGAGCGCCATCACAACGCACAGCACCACGAACAGCACCGAGAATGCCGCCGACGAAGCCGGCAAAGCCGACAAAGTCGACGACATCCCCCGAACCCCACCACGACCAGTCATGCGCCCGAGCGTCCAGGCCGCGAAGCGCCCACACCACCCCCTTCGGGATTCCTGTGGACAAACCGTCCCCGCGAACGCGCGGTATCCCCCGAATGGGTGTACGGACGCCGTCATCCGGTGTACAAGCGCTTCCCGGCGGCCCCGCGGACCCACCGTCGCGAATGTCGTCGCGAACGTCGTAGCGACGGCACTCCGACCAGACTCCGACCACACTCCGACCGCGCTCCGGCCCGCGCCGGGGGCGCCCGTGCCGCCGGGCGGCCGCCCGTCCGCGGCCCCTCCGCCACCTGCGGAGTCGCCCCCCACTCGGCGCTTCCCGTACACTTCACACGCGACCCGGTCCGCCGGGTCGACTTCGCACGCCCCGCCACCGGTGGACGGATGCGGCTCGGCCGCCGCCCCCGCCAGGTGCGAGTGCCGCTCGGTCCGCCGAGCCCGCCCCGGTCCCCGACCTAGCGGGTTCAAGCGGCTCGGCACGTTCGGGGCGTCAGGCGTGGCTGTCACCTGACCGCCACGGACAAACCGAGCCTGACCCGGCCGTACACGCAGTCACCCGAACGGGGAGCGCCATCGCGCGAGCCCCGGGACGGCCTGCGCGGCAGCCGGGCCGTAACACCTGAGGAGAACGGCTATGGCCGTCGTCACGATGCGGGAGCTGCTGGAGAGCGGCGTCCACTTCGGTCACCAGACCCGCCGCTGGAACCCGAAGATGAAGCGCTTCATCATCACCGAGCGCAACGGCATCTACATCATCGACCTCCTGCAGTCGCTGAACTACATCGACCGCGCCTTCGAGTTCATCAAGGAGACCGTTGCCCACGGCGGCAGCGTCCTCTTCGTCGGCACGAAGAAGCAGGCCCAGGAGGCCATCGCCGAGCAGGCCACCCGCGTGGGCATGCCCTACGTGAACCAGCGCTGGCTCGGCGGCATGCTGACCAACTTCTCGACCGTCTACAAGCGTCTGCAGCGCCTCAAGGAGCTCGGCGAGCTGGACTTCTCGGACGTGGCCGGCTCCGGCCTCACCAAGAAGGAGCTCCTGGTCCTCCAGCGCGAGCACGACAAGCTGGAGAAGACCCTCGGCGGTATCCGTGACATGCAGCGCGTTCCCAGCGCCGTGTGGATCGTGGACACCAAGAAGGAGCACATCGCGGTCGGCGAGGCCCGGAAGCTCAACATCCCGGTCGTCGCCATCCTCGACACCAACTGCGACCCCGACGAGGTCGACTACAAGATCCCGGGCAACGACGACGCGATCCGCTCCGTCACCCTGCTGACCCGCGTGATCGCCGACGCCGTCGCCGAGGGCCTCAAGTCCCGCGCCGGTGTCGCCAAGGGCGACGCCAAGGCCGAGCCGGGTGCCGACCAGCCGCTGGCCGACTGGGAGAAGGACCTCATCGAGGGCGAGAAGAAGGCCGAGGAGGCCCCCGCCGCCGCCGAGGCTGCTGTCGCTGAGGCTGCTGTCGCTGAGGCCCCTGCTGCTGAGGCCCCGGCCGCCGAGGCTCCGGCCGAGCAGGCCTGACGTACCAAGGGTGAGGGGCACTCGCCGGTACGACGCCGGTAGGTGCCCCTCTCTCCCGTGCCGGGACCGGACAACGGTCCCGGCACATCCCCACGCAGACACGCGAGACGCGAGAAGAGATTCACACCATGGCGAACTTCACCGCCGCGGACGTCAAGAAGCTCCGTGAGCTCACCGGCGCCGGCATGATGGACTGCAAGAAGGCCCTGGACGAGGCCGAGGGCAACGTCGAGAAGGCCGTCGAGCTCCTGCGCATCAAGGGCCAGAAGGGCGTCGCCAAGCGCGAGGGCCGTGACGCCTCCAACGGCGCCGTCGCCGCGCTGATCGCCGAGGACAAGAAGTCCGGCGTGCTGGTCGAGCTCAACTGCGAGACCGACTTCGTCGCCAAGGGTGACAACTTCGTCAAGGTCGCCGACGCGATCGCCGCCCACGTGGCCAAGACCGCCCCGGCCGACCTGGACGCCGCCCTGGCTTCCGAGATCGAGGCCGGCAAGACCGTCCAGCAGTTCGTCGACGAGGCCAACGCGACCCTGGGCGAGAAGATCGTCTTCCGTCGCTTCGCCCAGTTCGACGGTGACGGCTTCGTCGCGGTCTACCTCCACAAGACCAGCCCCGACCTGCCGCCGGCCGTCGGCGTCCTGGTCGAGCTGGACAAGGAGAACGCCGAGGTCGCCAAGGACGTCGCGCAGCACATCGCCGCCTTCGCGCCGAAGTACCTGTCCCGCGAGGACATCCCGGCCGAGGACATCGAGAACGAGCGTCGCGTCGCCGAGGCCACCGCTCGCGAGGAGGGCAAGCCGGAGGCCGCCCTGCCGAAGATCGTCGAGGGTCGCGTCACCGGCTTCGTGAAGGAGAACTCCGTCCTGGAGCAGGCCTTCGCGAAGGACAACAAGAAGTCCGTCGCCAAGGTCCTCGAGGAGAACGGCGTCGCCCTCAAGCGCTTCGCCCGCTTCCGCGTCGGCGCCTGAGCCACGTTCCCCCTGGTCCCCGGCGCGCTTACGCTGGGAACCGCCCCCGCCCGCTGACCCGGGCGGGAGGAACGCCGAACGGGCTCACCCAGCGACAACCGCCACGGGCGGGCCGCGTCGGCACCATGAACGACGAGGAGGCCATTGCCGTGCAGGACACCGAACCGGTTCCCGCGGCAGTGGCCTCCTCGCGTGTACGCGCAGACCGGGCACCCGCACACCCGCGTCTGTGAACCAAGTAGGTGCAGAAGGAGAAGTCCCATGCAGGAGACGCAGGAGACCGCGCAGGACCCCAAGGACGGCTCGCGCCGCCGGGTGCTGCTGAAGCTGTCCGGTGAAGCCTTCGCCGGTGGCGGCGGGCTCGGCGTCGACCCGGACGTCGTGCACGCGATCGCCCGGGAGATCGCCACGGTCGTGCGCGCCGGCACCGAGGTCGCCGTGGTCATCGGCGGCGGCAACTTCTTCCGCGGCGCGGAGCTGCAGGTCCGTGGCATGGACCGGGCCCGGTCCGACTACATGGGCATGCTCGGCACCGTGATGAACTGTCTCGCGCTCCAGGACTTCCTGGTCAAGGAGGGCATCGAGACCCGCGTACAGACCGCGATCACGATGGGCCAGGTCGCCGAGCCGTACCTGCCGCTGCGGGCCGTCCGGCACCTGGAGAAGGGCCGCGTGGTGATCTTCGGCGCCGGTATGGGCATGCCGTACTTCTCCACCGACACCACGGCCGTCCAGCGGGCGCTGGAGATCCACGCGGACGTCCTGCTGATGGGCAAGAACGGCGTGGACGGCGTCTACGACTCCGACCCGCGGACCAACCCGGACGCGGTCAAGTTCGACGCGCTGGAGTACTCCGAGGTCATCGCCCGCGACCTGAAGGTCGCCGACCTCACCGCCATCACGCTGTGCAAGGACAACAACCTCCCGATGCTGGTGTTCGAGCTGCTCGCGGAGGGCAATATCGCGCGCGCGGTGAAGAGTGAGAAGATCGGCACACTCATCAGCCAGGATTCCGTCCGGGCCTGAGCAGCAACCAGCCGTACGGGACGGCGTCGGCGCCGTGACCGGGCGCCACGCCGACACCGGTCGGGACAACAGCAGATGAACCGGACAGGGAGACCACAGTGATCGAAGAGACCCTCCTCGAGGCCGAGGAGAAGATGGAGAAGGCCGTCCTCGTCGCCAAGGACGACCTCGCGGCCATCCGCACCGGCCGTGCCCACCCGGCGATGTTCGCCAAGATCGTCGCCGAGTACTACGGCGCCGTGACCCCCATCAACCAGCTGGCCTCGTTCTCGGTGCCGGAGCCCCGGATGGCGGTCGTCTCGCCGTTCGACAAGACCGCGCTGAAGGCCATCGAGCAGGCCATCCGCGACTCCGACCTGGGCGTCAACCCCTCGAACGACGGCTCCATCATCCGGGTGGTGCTGCCCGAGCTCACCGAGGAGCGCCGCCGGGAGTTCATCAAGATCGCCCGCACCAAGGGCGAGGACGCCAAGGTCTCGATCCGCGCCGTGCGCCGCAAGGCCAAGGACGGCATCGACAAGCTGGTCAAGGACGGCGAGGTCGGCGAGGACGAGGGCCGCCGCGCCGAGAAGGAGCTCGACGACACCACGGCCAAGTACGTGGCCCAGGTCGACGAGCTGCTCAAGCACAAGGAAGCCGAGCTGCTCGAAGTCTGATGAACGACGCCCCTGACGCCCCTGGCTACTGGGGCCCATCCGACCAGCAGTTCCAGCCCTACCGCCCGGCGCCGCAGCCGCAGGCCCCCCGGCAGCCGTCGCACGCGGCGCCCGGGTACGCCGATCCCACGGCGCCGGGGTACGGCGATCCCGCCGCACCGGGCCCGCAGGTCGCCCAGGGCGCGCCCGGCGCCGTCCCGGGCGACCAGGGCGGCCGAACGGGTCACGCGTCGCAGCCCCCGGTGTACTGGGGCCCCGACGCGGAGGAGACTCAGGTCATGCCTCCCGTACCGGCCGACCCGGTCCCGCCCGTCGGCCCCGGCCTGCCCGGCGGTCCGGCCGCGGGCCCGGCGGCCGGTGCGCACCCCTCGGCCCGCCAGGACGCGGGCCAGACGCGGGAGGCGGGCCGGCTGAGCGGTCCGCTGTTCCGGGACGAGCATCCCGCTGCGGCGGTGCCGGGCGCGTCGGAGACCGTCGTGCTGCGCGCGATGACCGATGACGTCGCCCCCGCCCCCGGCCACGGCGCTCCGCCGTACCCGGGGGCTCCGGCGCACCCCGCGCCTCCGTCGAGCCACCCGGCGGCCGGGCATCCCCCCTTCGTGCCGTCGTCCCACCCAGGGCAGGAGACGCCCGTGGCCCAGCCCGAGCCGCAGCCCCAGCCCCGCAAGCAGCGCGGCGGCCGTAACCTCCAGGCCGCGATAGGGGTCGGGGTCGGTCTCGGCGCGGTGATCATCGCCTCGCTGTTCGTGGTGAAGGCGCTGTTCCTGGTCGTCGTGATGGCCGCGGCGTCGGTCGGCGTCTGGGAGCTGACGAGCCGGCTGTCCGAGCGCAAGCAGATCAAGGCGCCGCTGGTCCCGCTGGTCGCGGGCGGCATCGCGATGATCGCCACCGGCTACTGGGCCGGGGTCCAGTGGGCCGCGGCCTCGCTCGCGCTGACCGGGCTCGCGGTGATGGTCTGGCGGATGGCCGAGCCGCCGGACAACTACCTGCGGGACATAACGGCGGGTGTGTTCACCGCCTTCTACGTGCCGTTCCTCGCGACCTTCGTGGCGATGATGCTGGCGGCCGACGACGGCCCCCAGCGGATCGTGCTCTTCCTGATCGTCACGATCTGCAGCGACACCGGCGCCTACGCGGTGGGCTACAGGTTCGGGAAGAACAAGCTGGCCCCGACGATCAGCCCGGGCAAGACCCGCGAGGGCCTGGCGGGCGGCATCGGCCTGTCGATGCTGGCCGGCGCCCTGCTGATGCAGCTGATCATCGACGGCGGCAGCTGGTGGCAGGGCCTGATCCTGGGCGGCTGCGCGGCCGTCACCGCGACCCTGGGCGACCTGGGCGAGTCGATGATCAAGCGCGACCTCGGCATCAAGGACATGGGCACGCTGCTGCCCGGCCACGGCGGGATCATGGACCGGCTGGACTCGCTCCTGCCGACCGCCCCGGTGGTCTGGCTGCTGCTCGCCGCCTTCGTCGGCAGCTAGCGCACCCACGCACGCGCGCGGGGGGGGGGGGGGGGCCGCCCGGGCCGCGGGGGCGGGCGCGGGGCGGCGCGCGCTGCACACCACCAAACACCCCG
>NZ_JBHWGV010000059.1:32330-54714 GCF_042732955.1 Kitasatospora sp. NPDC059747
CCCACGACGTGCTTTCGGTGGGTGTGTTTGTGTGTGTGGTGGTGGCAGTGGTTGTCACCGTCGCCGTCCCGCCGCCGGGCGGCCCGGGGGCGCCCCCTCGCGCGTCTGCGACACTGGAACAACCATGCCTAAGCCCGGAGAACTCACGTTTGTCGCGCCGCGCGGCGCCAAGCCCCCGCGACACCTCGCCGACCTCAGCCCCGCCGAGCGCAAGGAGGCCGTCGCCGAGCTGGGCGAGCAGCCGTTCCGCGCCAAGCAGCTGTCGAACCACTACTTCGGCCGGCTGTCGAACGACCCGGCGGGCTGGACGGACATCCCCGCCGCCAGCCGGGAGAAGCTGACCGGGAGCCTGCTGCCCGAGCTGATGTCGGTGGTCCGGCACGTCTCCTGCGACGACGACGCGACCCGCAAGACGCTGTGGAAGCTGTTCGACGGCACGCTCGTCGAGTCGGTGCTGATGCGCTACCCCGACCGGGTGACCATGTGCATCAGCTCGCAGGCCGGCTGCGGCATGAACTGCCCGTTCTGCGCGACCGGCCAGGCCGGTCTGACCCGCAACCTGTCCACCGCCGAGATCGTCGAGCAGATCGCCGCCGGGATGCGCGCGCTCAGGGTCGGCGAGTTCGGGGCGCGCGGGGGCTCGTCCGCCGAGGACGGGAGCGGCCCCGGCAGCGAGGCGCGGCTGTCCAACGTCGTCTTCATGGGGATGGGCGAGCCGCTCGCCAACTACAACCGGGTGCTGGCCGCGATCCGCCGGCTGACCGACCCGGCGCCGGACGGCTTCGGCCTGTCCCAGCGCGGCATCACCGTCTCCACCGTCGGCCTCGTCCCGGCGATGAACCGCTTCGCCGACGAGGGCCTCAGCTGCCGCCTCGCGCTGTCGCTGCACGCCCCGGACGACGAGCTGCGCGACGAGCTGGTGCCGGTGAACACCCGGTGGAAGGTCGCCGAGGTGCTGGACGCGGCGTGGAACTACGCGGAGAAGTCCGGCCGCCGGGTCTCCATCGAGTACGCGCTGATCAAGGACATCAACGACCAGGCGTGGCGGGCGGACCTGCTCGGCCGGCTGATCAAGAACCACCGGGTGCACGTCAACCTGATCCCGCTGAACCCGACGCCGGGTTCGAAGTGGACCGCCTCCCGGCCCGAGGACGAGCGCGAGTTCGTCCGGCGGCTGCAGTCGCACGGCGTGCCGACGACCGTCCGCGACACCCGCGGCCAGGAGATCGACGGCGCCTGCGGCCAGCTCGCGGCCGCAGGCTGAGGACGCCCGGGACCGGGGACTAGCGGAGTCCGGCGGCGGCCAGTGCGGCCGTCGCCCCGCCGGTGACCAGCAGGGCCGTGCCGACGGCCAGTGTGCGCAGGGCGACCGCGCCGAACAGCAGCCGGGGCGAGGTGCCGAGGCGCAGCAGCGCGTCGGTGACGTCCCGGCGGTCGGTGCGGACCTCGGCGAGGCGGGCGGCGACGGCCGCGGCCGCGCAGCCGAGGACCAGGCAGGCCTCGACGGCGGGCAGGGCGTCGGCGCTGCCGGGGGTGCCGATCCAGTAGCGGATGGTGGTGAGCACCATCGCGACGACGAGGGTGAGCACGGCCAGCGGCGCGCCGAGGCGGCGGGCCTGTGCGGTGAGTCCGCGCCCGGCCAGCAGGCGCAGCGGGGTGGGCCGGCCGAGGGCGAGCAGGCGACCGGTCCAGCCGAGCAGCGGGCCGGTGATCAGGGCGAGGCCGAGGGCGCTCGCGGCCCAGCCGCCGAGCGCGGCGACGCTGGTGCTGCCGAGTCCGGCGGGCAGGTGGACCGGGCGGCCGTCGGCGGGGGCGCCGGGCCGCAGGGCGATCAGTTCGAGGGCGAGGCCGACCACGGCCAGGCCGATCGGCACGGCGACCCGCAGCGGCCCGAAGCCGGTGGGGGTGGTGCGGCGGCCGCCGGGCAGGGTCTCGGCGAAGGGCACCGCGCAGGCCGCGGCGATGCCGGCGGTGATCGGCACGAGCGCGAGCAGGGTGAGCGGGGCGGCGGCCGGCAGCGGCACGCCCATGCCGAGGTCGGGGGCGAGCGAGGGCCCGGCGATGTCGTTGCGCAGGACCAGGAAGACGAGCAGGGTGAGCACGCTGCCGAGGGTGCAGGCGAGGGCGACCTCGCCGGCGATCAGGCCGCGGATCCGGCCGGAGCCGGCCCCGGCGGCGGTGAGGCCGGTGATCCGTTCGGGCCGCTGGGCGGGGACGGCGCGGGCGGCGACGGCGGCGAACCAGGCCACGGCGGCCAGCGGGGGCAGGCACCACAGCAGCCGCACGAGCGCGTCGGCGTCGCCGGGCCGGTCGCTCATCGCCCGGCCGAGGGCGCGCAGCAGGAAGGCGGCGACCACCGCGGAGGCGAGGGCGGTGAGCAGCCAGCGGCCGAGGTCGGGCACCCGGTAGCCCCGGGCCAGGCGGAGATAGAACACGTCGACTCTTTCAGCGGCTCGTCGTCAGCGGCGGGTGGCCGAGACGGCCGAGGCGCCGGTGGTGCCCGGTGCGGCGGGGCCGCGCGGGACGGGGGCGGCGGGGGCGGTGAGCCGTCCGTCGACGAGGGCGACGGCGCGGTCCGCGAACCGGACGAGCTCCGGGTCGTGCGTGGCCAGGACGAGGGTGAGCTGGTGGGAGCGGGCCGCGCTGGTCAGTATCCGCAGGACCTGGTCGGCGGCCTCGCGGTGGAGCGGCGCGGTGGGGTCGTCGGCGAAGACGACGGGCGGCAGCGGGGCGAGCGCGCGGGCGACGGCGATCCGCTGGCGCTGGCTCTGCAGCAGCCGGTCGGGGCGGTGGCGGGCGATGTCGCCGACGTCGAGGCGCTCCAGCCACTCGGAGGCGGCGGTGTAGGCGGCCTTGTTGCCGGCGCCGGCGAGCAGGAGCGGCAGGGCGACGTTCTCCCGGGCGGTCAGTTCGGGCACCAGGTGGGGTTCGGAGCCGACGAAGCCGAAGCGGTCGCGGCGCAGCCGTTCGCGGCCGGCCCGGGTGAGGGTGTGCACGGGGGCGCTGTTGAACCAGACCTCGCCCTGGTCGACCGGGAGTTGGGCGGAGAGGCAGCCGAGCAGGGTGCTCTTGCCGGAGCCGCGGGGTCCGGTGACGGCGAGGAC
The DNA here is from genome assembly GCF_042732955.1 of Kitasatospora sp. NPDC059747. Classification (NCBI taxonomy): domain Bacteria; kingdom Bacillati; phylum Actinomycetota; class Actinomycetes; order Kitasatosporales; family Streptomycetaceae; genus Kitasatospora; species Kitasatospora sp. NPDC059747. Next base: position 35,435 of record NZ_JBHWGV010000059.1, read on the forward strand.
CTCGCCCTCGCGGACGCCGATCGAGATGCCGCGCAGGGCGGGGGTGCCGTGATGGGACTTGACGATCCCCCGGGCCCACAGCACGTCGTTGTCAGGCGGTGCCGCTGACATGAGGTTCCATCCTGGATGGCCGCAGGGATATGACAGTCGTCAGATTAGAACGACGGGGACCCCGCGCGGTTGCGGCGCACTGGGCCATCGCGGGCATATCACCCGCAATCAGGCATGTTTGGGTGCGAACGCCGACCGGAAACGACCGGATCGGCACCGGAACGCACCGAAGGGCGGCCCCGCGGGAGCGGGGCCGCCCTTCGGCGGAGGGTGGGAAAGAGGATCAGCTGATCAGAGCTTCGCCCACGCGTCGGTGAGGCTGGTCCGCAGGATCTGCTCGATCTCGTCGAAGGTCGACTGGTCGGAGATCAGCGGCGGGGCCAGCTGGACGACCGGGTCGCCGCGGTCGTCGGCGCGGCAGTACAGGCCGTTGTCGAAGAGCGCCTTCGACAGGAAGCCGTAGAGCACGCGCTCGGTCTCCTCGTCGTTGAAGGACTCCTTGGTGACCTTGTCCTTGACGAGCTCGATGCCGTAGAAGTACCCGTTGCCGCGGACGTCGCCGACGATCGGCAGGTCGCGCAGCTTGCTCAGGGTGCCCAGGAAGCGCGACTCGTTGTCGAGCACGTGCTGGTTCAGGCCCTCGCGCTCGAAGATGTCGAGGTTGGCCAGCGCGACGGCGGACGACACCGGGTGACCGGCGAAGGTGTAGCCGTGCAGGAAGGTGTTGTCGCCCTTGTAGAACGGCTCGGCGATGCGGTCGGAGATGATCGTCGCGCCGATCGGGGAGTAGCCCGAGGTCATGCCCTTGGCGCAGGTGATCATGTCCGGCACGTAGCCGAACTTGTCGGCGCCGAACATGGTGCCGAGGCGGCCGAAGGCGCAGATGACCTCGTCCGAGACCAGCAGCACGTCGTGGCGGTCGCAGATCTCGCGCAGGCGCTGGAAGTAGCCGGGCGGCGGCGGGAAGCAGCCGCCGGCGTTCTGCACCGGCTCGACGAACACGGCGGCGACGGTGTCGGCGCCCTCGAAGAGGATGGCCTCCTCGACCTGGTCGGCGCACCAGCGGCCGTACGCCTCGGGGTCGACGGTGCCGTCGGGGCCCTCCAGGTAGTGCGGGGCGCGGTAGATGTTGGTGTTCGGGGCCTTGTGGGTGCCCGGCACCAGCGGCTCGAACGGGGCCTTCAGGCCCGGCAGGCCGGTGATCGACAGGGCGCCCTGGGGGGTGCCGTGGTAGGCGATCGCGCGGGAGATGACCTTGTACTTGGTCGGCTTGCCGATCAGCTTGAAGTACTGCTTGGCGAGCTTCCAGGCGGTCTCGACGGCCTCGCCGCCGCCGGTGGAGAAGAAGACCTTGTTCAGGTCGCCCGGGGCGTAGTTGGCGAGGCGCTCGGCCAGTTCGACGGCCTTGGGGTGCGCGTAGCTCCAGATCGGGAAGAACGCGAGCTCCTTGGCCTGCTTGGCGGCCACCTCGGCGAGCTCGGTGCGGCCGTGACCGGCCTGCACGACGAACAGGCCGGCCAGGCCGTCGATGTACTTCCGGCCCTTGTCGTCCCAGATGTACGTGCCCTCGCCCTTGACGATGGTCGGTACGGGGGAGTTCTCGTACGACGACATGCGGGTGAAGTGCATCCACAGGTGGTCGTAGGCGGTCTTGGAAAGGTCCTTCTGGGCCGGGTCGGCTGTCATCGGGTGCCCCAGGTGTAGGTCTGTTTCCGGAGCTTCAGGTAAACGAAACTCTCGGTGCTCCGCACGCCGGGAAGCGCGCGGATGCGCTTGTTGATCATTTCGAGCAGGTGCTCGTCGTCCTCGCAGACCAGTTCGGCCAGGAGGTCGAACGAGCCGGCGGTGCAGACGACGTAGTCGACCTCGTCGAGGGCGGCCAGCGCGTCGGCGACGGGTTCGATGTCGCCCTCGACCCGGATCCCGACCATCGCCTGGCGGGTGAAGCCGACGGTGAGCGGGTCGGTGACGGCGACGATCTGCATCACGCCCTGGTCGAGCAGCTTCTGGACGCGCTGGCGCACGGCCGCCTCGGACAGGCCGACGGCCTTGCCGATGGCGGCGTACGGGCGGCGCCCGTCCTCCTGGAGCTGCTCGATGATCGCCTTGGAGGCGGCGTCGAGGGGAACGCTGGCGTTCCGGTCGCGGTTGGCCACGCCGCAACTGTGCCTGATCGTTCCCGTGTTCGCAACCGTGGAAACTGCTGATTTCGTCGCGATCTCAGAAATCGCGTACGGATTTCATCGTCCGAGTGCGTCGGGGCTGTCGATCCCCTCCGTGTTCCGGCTACCCTGGCACGGTACGCGCGCGGCGACGCAGCGCAGCGCGCGTTCCCCCACCAGTGGACCGCGGCCGTCCGGGCCCGGCCACTCGGCACCCTTCGTACGCCGCGGCCGCGGACGTACCATGGCGCCGGACTCTGCAACGCCGCAGGACCAGACCGAGGAGAGACCCCGTGAGCGACCTTCGCACGCTGCGCAACTACATCAACGGTGAGTTCGTCGACGCGGCCGACGGCCGCACGCTCGACATCGTCGACCCGACGACCGGCGAGGTCTACGCGACGTCCCCGCTGTCCGGTGCAGCGGACGTCGACGCCGCGATGGCCTCGGCCGCCGCCGCCTTCCCGGTCTGGCGCGACGCCACCCCGAGCACCCGCCAGAAGCTGCTCCTGAAGATCGCCGACGCCGTCGAGGCGCGCGCCGACGAGATCGTCGACGCCGAGGTGCGCAACACCGGCAAGCCCCGCGCGCTGACCCTCTCCGAGGAGATCGGCCCGATGGTGGACCAGATCCGCTTCTTCGCCGGCGCCGCGCGCCTGCTGGAGGGCAAGGCCGCCGGTGAGTACATGGACGGGATGACCTCGATCATCCGCCGCGAGCCGGTCGGCGTCTGTGCCCAGGTCGCGCCGTGGAACTACCCGATGATGATGGCCGTCTGGAAGTTCGCCCCGGCGATCGCCGCGGGCAACGCCGTCGTGCTGAAGCCCTCGGACACCACCCCGGCCTCCACCGTGCTGCTGGCCGAGATCATCGGCGGCATCCTCAAGGACCTGGAGCTGCCGGCCGGCGTCTTCAACGTCATCTGCGGCGACCGCGAGACCGGCAAGCTGATGGTCGAGCACCGCACCCCGGCGATGGCCTCCATCACCGGTTCGGTCCGGGCCGGCATCCAGGTCGCGGAGTCGGCCTCCAAGGACGTCAAGCGCGTGCACCTGGAGCTGGGCGGCAAGGCCCCGGTCGTGGTGTTCGAGGACGCCGACATCGCCGAGGCCGTCGAGGGCATCTCGGTGGCGGGCTTCTTCAACGCCGGCCAGGACTGCACCGCGGCCACCCGCGTGCTGGTGCACGACTCGATCCACGACGCCTTCGTCGAGGCGCTGGCGAAGGCCGCGGCCGAGACCAAGACCGGCGGCGTGGACGACGAGGACGTGCTGTACGGCCCGCTGAACAACGCCAACCAGCTGAAGCAGGTGGCCGGCTTCATCGAGCGGCTGCCCGCCCACGCCAAGGTCGAGACCGGTGGCCACCGGGTCGGCGAGCAGGGCTACTTCTACGCCCCGACCGTCGTCTCCGGCCTCAAGCAGGACGACGAGATCATCCAGAACGAGGTCTTCGGCCCGGTCATCACCGTGCAGCGGTTCACCGACGAGGACCAGGCCGTCGAGTACGCCAACGGCGTCGAGTTCGCGCTGGCCTCCTCGGTGTGGACCAAGGACCACGCCCGCGCCATGCGGATGTCGCGCCGCCTGGACTTCGGCTGCGTGTGGATCAACACCCACATCCCGCTGGTCGCCGAGATGCCGCACGGCGGCTTCAAGAAGTCCGGCTACGGCAAGGACCTCTCGGCCTACGGCTTCGAGGACTACACCCGGGTGAAGCACGTCATGACTGCCATCTGATCGTTGGTATGAACTGACATGAGGCCCGGGTCGATTCGACCCGGGCCCTGTGTCTTTGCACCCTGTCGGCCGTTCGCGTGACCGACTGACAAGATGAAACTGCACTTCGGGCACCGGACTCCCTAGCCTTGCCGCATGAGCATCCCCACCGCTGACTCAGCCGCAGGCCAGGCCGTCAAGGCCGCCGACCGCGCGCACGTCTTCCACTCGTGGTCCGCCCAGGCGCTGATCGACCCCCTCGCGGTGGCCGGCGCCGAGGGCTCGTACTTCTGGGACTACGAGGGGAACCGCTACCTCGACTTCTCCTCGCAGTTGGTGAACACCAACATCGGGCACCAGCACCCGAAGGTGGTCGCCGCGATCCAGGAGCAGGCGGCGAAGCTCTGCACGCTCGCGCCCGGCTTCGCGGTCGAGCCGCGCAGCGAGGCCGCCCGGCTGATCGCCGAGCGCACCCCCGGCGACCTGGACAAGATCTTCTTCACCAACGGCGGCGCCGAGGCCAACGAGAACGCCATCCGGCTGGCCCGGCTGCACACCGGCCGGCAGAAGGTGCTCTCCACCTACCGCTCGTACCACGGCGCCACCGCCAACGCGATCGCCCTCACCGGCGACCCGCGCCGCTGGGCCAACGACACCGGCGTCTCCGGCGTGGTGCACTTCTGGGGCCCGTACGCCTACCGCTCCAACTTCCACGCCGAGAACGAGGCGCAGGAGTGCGAGCGCGCGCTGGAGCACCTGGAGCAGGTGATCGCGTTCGAGGGGCCGGGCACGGTCGCGGCCGTCATCCTGGAGACCGTGGTCGGCACCGCGGGCATCCTGATCCCGCCGCCGGGCTACCTCGCCGGGGTGCGGGAGATCTGCGACCGCTACGGGATCGTGTTCATCCTCGACGAGGTGATGGCGGGCTTCGGCCGCACCGGCGAGTGGTTCGCCGCCGACCACTGGGGCGTCACCCCGGACCTGCTGACCTTCGCCAAGGGCGTCAACTCCGGCTACGTGCCGCTCGGCGGCGTGGCGATCAGCGCCGCGATCGCCGCCGACTTCGACGAGCGGCCCTTCCCCGGCGGGCTCACGTACTCCGGCCACCCGCTGGCCTGCGCCTCCGCCGTCGCGACCATCAACGCGATGGCCGAGGAGCGCATCGTCGAGCACGCCAAGCACATCGGCGAGACCGTGCTCGGCCCCGGCCTGCGCGAGCTGGCCGATCGGCACCCCTCGATCGGCGAGGTGCGCGGCCTCGGCGTGTTCTGGGCGCTGGACCTGGTCAAGAACCGCGAGACCCGCGAGCCGCTGGTGCCCTACAACGCCGCCGGCGCCGCCAACGCGCCGATGGGCGAACTGGCCGCCGCCTGCAAGCAGCGCGGGCTCTGGCCGTTCGTCAACATGAACCGCTTCCACGTCGTCCCCCCGTGCACCGTCACGGAGGAGGAGGCCAAGACCGGCCTCGCGGTGCTCGACGAGGTGCTGTCGCTCGCCGACGCGCACACTGTCTGACGTAACGAATCGGACGGCCCCGGGTGCCTCGGTGCGCCCGGGGCCGTCCCACGCTCCGGAGGCCCCACCATGCCCAGCACCACCACGTCCCGACGTCCGTTGAACCCCCGTGCGCTGCGCCGACGTTCGGTGCTCGGCGGCGGGGCCGCGCTGCTCGGTGCCGGCGCGCTGAGCGGCTGCGGGATCCCGTCCGCGTACGTGGCCGAGGACCGCCGCTCGGCGCCGGACCGCTCGGAGACCGACCGGCGGATGGCGTTCTCCAACTGGACGCAGTACATCGACGTCGACGACCGGGGCCGGCGGCCGACGCTCGACGCCTTCACCGAGAAGACCGGGATCGCGGTCACCTACACCGAGGACATCAACGACAACGACGAGTTCTTCGGCAAGATCAGCCCGGTGCTCACCGAGGGCGCCGACCCGGGCCGGGACCTCATGGTGATCAGCGACTGGATGGCCGGGCGGTACGTCTCGCTCGGCTGGGTGCAGGCCATGGACCGGGCCAACCTGCCCAACGTCACGGCCAACCTGGACCCGCAGCTCGCCCGGCCGGCCTTCGACCCCGGGCGCCGGCGCAGCGTGCCCTGGCAGTCCGGGATCACCGGCATCGCGTACAACCGCAAGGCGATAGGCCGCGAGCTCGGGTCGACGGCGGACCTGTGGGCGCCCGACCTCAAGGGCCGGGTGACGCTGTTCGCCGGGCTGGACGAGGCGCTCGGGCTGCTCATGCTCTCCCAGGGCGCCGACGTCTCCCGGTTCACCGACGACGACGCGCACCGCGCGATGGACCTCGTGCAGAAGATGGTCGACAACGGCCACGTCCGCCGCTTCACCGGCAACGACTACACCGGCGACCTCGCCTCCGGCGCCGCGCTCGCCTGCCAGGCGTACTCCGGCGACGCCGTCCAGCTCACCGCCGAGAACCCGGACATCGCGTTCCTCGTGCCGGAGGAGGGCGCCGAGCTGTGGGCGGAGAGCCTGATGATCCCCAACCGGGCGGAGCACAAGCGCAACGCCGAGCTGCTGATCGACTACTACTACCAGCCCGAGGTCGCCGCGCAGCTCGCCGCCGCCGTCCAGTACATCTGCCCGGTGCCGGCCGCGCGCGAGGTCCTCGCGGCGAGCGGTGACAAGGACAAGGCCGAGCTGGCGGAGAACCCGCTGGTCTTCCCCACCGACGAGATGCGCGCCCGGCTGCGCACCATGCGCGACGTGACCTCGGCCGAGCGGCCCGCGCTGCACAAGGTCTGGGGGCGCATCACCGGGGTCTGAGGTTCACCGGCGGACGGCGTCGAGGGCGAGCAGCGCCACGTGCAGGGAGAGGCAGGACTCCACCTGGTCGAGGTCGACGCCGAGGATCCGCTCGACCTTGTGCAGCCGGTCGTAGAAGGACGGCCGGGACAGGTGCGCGGCGTCGGCCGCGGCGGACTTGTTCCGGCCCCGCTCCAGGTAGATCCGCAGCATCCGCACCAACTGGCCGTTGTGCTCGGCGTCGTGGGCGAGCAGCGGGCCCAGCTCCCGCTCGACGTAGGTCTGCAGGCGGGCGTCGTCGCGCAGGAGGTGCAGGAGGCCGCGCAGGCGCACGTCGGGCAGCCGGTAGTAGGACGACGTCCGGGCGCCGGGCGCGTCGTGCAGGGCCGCGTCGGCGACCTGGGTGGCCTCCAGGAGGGTGCGCCGGGCGTCGCGGACCGAGCCGACCGAGGAGCCGACCGCGACCACCGGTTCCGGCCCGGGGCCGGCGTCGCGCGCGGCCTCCGCCGCCATCCGGCGCAGCGCGGCCGAGAAGGCGTCCAGCGCGGCGTGCTCGTCCTGCTGCGTGCCGAGGGCGATCAGGACGCCGACGCCCTCGTCGTCCAGCGCGCCGACCAGGGCCGACAGCCGGCAGGCCCGGACGGCGCCGGCGGCCAGCTCGGTGAAGTCGCGCAGCCGGGCCTGCGCCTCCAGGGCGGCCGGGATCGGCCCGCGCCGCTGCCGCAGCACGACGCCGACCAGCCGGCGGCCCTCCAGCGGGACGCCGAGCGCCTGGGCGCGCAGGGCGGCCTCGGAGACGGTGAGCGCGTGGGTGAGGATGCCGGACAGCAGGGTGCGGTGGGTCTGCCGCTCCAGGCTCTCCCGGTCGCGCACCACGAGCCGGTTGAGCGCGAGGGCGGAGGCGCCGCGCTCCAGCAGCATGGCGTGCGGGTGCGCCTCGCCGGCGGGCAGTGCGCCGGGCTCCTGGACGAGCACGAGCCGGCCCCAGTCCTGGCCGCGCGCGCCGACCGTGGTCACCAGCCAGCCGCTGCGCGGGTCGTGGCCGGTGCGGCCGGGCGGGCGCACCCCGCGCGAGCGGCGCTCCCAGTCCTCCAGCAGTTCGGCCTCGGGGCGGCCGGCGGCGTCGTGTGCGAGCACCTGGTGGGCGAGGTTCTCCAGGACGACGGGTGCGCCGGCGATCCGGGCCACCTGGCGGATGACCTCGGGGGGTTCGGCGCCCTCGACGACCAGCTCGTTGAACACCTGGTGGACGGCCTCGGAGGCGCGCAGCTGGTCGAGCTGGGCGTTGACGACCAGGGCGTGAACGGCCTCGGTGACGGCGACGAAGCGCAGTTCGCGGCGCAGTGCGATCAGCGGCAGGCCGCGCTGTTCGGCGGCGTGCACCAGGGCGCGGGGGAGCGTGTCGAAGTAGCGCCGGCCGAACTCGATGACCAGCCCGGCGACGCCGACGTCGGCCAGCTCGCGGACGTAGCGGGCGAGTCCGTCGCGGTCCTCGGGCAGCGCGATGCCGGTGGTGAGGACCAGCTCGCCGCCGCGCAGCATCCCGGCGACGTCGGGCAGCTCGCTGACGTGGACCCAGCGGACCGGCCGCTCCAGGTGGTCGGCGCCGGCGACGACCTGGGGCAGGCCGCGCCGCATCACCTCCAGGTCGAGCACGCGGGCGACGGTGGGGAGCATCGCGAGGGCCTCCAGAGCTCCTAGGGGATCCACAGTGTCAGGTAAATCATCCTGCTCACGACGAACTGTTGGGCTGTTCGGCACCTTGCAGGTTGTAAGGCCCTTCGTGTCGAGACTGTCGGAGTGACCCTTGTCACGCCGTCGCGGCAGCGGGCATGGTCAGCGGGTCGGCTGTGGCGAAGATCCGGACACCGGAATCCGTCGCGTCAGCAGGAAAGAGGCAGTGGAATCCCCTGCCCGGGGAACGTCGCACTGCCGGAACCGGCACTTGGAGGAACCAGATGGACCTGACCGACTTCGGCGCCGGCGCGCAGTACATCGCCGGCCGGCAGAGCCGGGGGAGCGGCGGGCCTTTCCAGGTCGTCAACCCCGCGGACGGCAGCGTGGTCGAACAGGTCGCCCTGGCCACCACCGCGGAGGTCGACGCGGCCGTGGCCGCCGCCCGGGCCGCGCTGCCCGGCTGGGCCGCCGCGACCCCCGGCGCCCGCGCCGAGGCGCTGAACCGGCTGGCCGCCGTCCTCACCCGGGCCGGCGACGACCTCGCCCGGGTGGAGACCGCGCAGACCGGCAAGCCCGTCCGGCTGGCCACCGAGTTCGACGTGCCCGGCACCATCGACAACGCCGCCTTCTTCGCCGGGGCCGCCCGCAACCTGGAGGGCAAGGCGGCCGGCGAGTACTCCGGCGACCACACCTCCTACGTGCGGCGCGAGCCGGTCGGCGTGGTCGGCTCGATCTCGCCGTGGAACTACCCGCTGCAGATGGCCGCCTGGAAGGTCCTCCCGGCGATCGCGGCCGGCAACACGATCGTGCTCAAGCCGGCCGAGCTGACGCCGCTGACCTCGCTGATGTTCGCGAAGGCGTGCACCGAGGCCGGCATTCCCGACGGCGTCGTCAACGTCGTCACCGGTGCCGGGCGCACGGCCGGCGAGCACCTCGTCTCCCACCCGGACGTCGCGATGGTGTCCTTCACCGGCTCCACCGCGGTCGGGCGCAGGGTCGCCGAACTCGCCGTCGCGGGCGTCAAGCGCACCCACCTCGAACTCGGCGGCAAGGCCCCGTTCGTGGTCTTCGACGACGCCGACCTCGACGCCGCCGTGCACGGCGCGGTCGCCGCGTCGCTGATCAACGGCGGCCAGGACTGCACCGCCGCCACCCGCGCGTACGTCCAGCGCCCCCTGTACGACGCGTTCGTGGCCGGCGTGGCCGAGCTGTACGCCGCCGTGCGCGTCGGCAACCCGCTGGACCCCCGCACGGACCTCGGCCCGCTGGTCTCGTACACCCACCGGGACCGCGTGGCCGGCTTCGTCGAGCGCGCCCGCGCGTACGCCACCGTCGTCACCGGCGGCCGGCTCCCCGTGAAGGGCCACGACGGCACCGACCTCGCCCGCGGCGCCTACTACCCGCCCACCCTCGTCACGGACGCCGCCCAGGACAGCGAGATCGTGCAGGGCGAGGTCTTCGGCCCGGTGCTCGTCGTGCTGCCCTTCGACACCGACGACGAGGGCCTGCGGCTGGCCAACGACACCCCCTACGGCCTGGCCGCCTCCGCCTGGACCACCAACGTCCACCGCTCGCTGCGCGCCACCCGGGAGATCGCCGCCGGGTGCGTGTGGGTCAACGACCACATCCCGATCATCAGCGAGATGCCGCACGGCGGCTACAAGGCCTCCGGCTACGGCAAGGACATGTCCCAGTACTCGCTGGACGAGTACACGCAGGTCAAGCACGTCATGTTCGACACCACCGCGGTGGCCCGCAAGGACTGGCACCGCACCGTCTTCGGCGACAGATGACCCCCGGCCGGCGGGTGCCCCCACACCCCCGACTTCCCCCAGGAGGCCCGTTCCATGGCGTTCAACGAGCTCACCGACGGTCTGCCCGAACCGGTCCGAAGGGCCTGGGAACGCAGCCTGACCAGCGGCAGGGCCGCGATCGGCCGCCGCACTCTGCTGCGCGCCGCCGCGCTGACCGCCGGGGCCGGCACCCTGGCCGCCTGCGGCATCCCGGCCGCTCCCCGGGTGAGCGGCGATTCGAGCGCCAACGCGGCCGAGGACCACTCGGCCGGCGAGAAGGAGGTCGTGTTCTCCAACTGGCCGCTCTACGTGGACACCGACGAGAAGGACAAGCAGAAGCACGGCACCCTGGACGCCTTCACCGCGGCCACCGGGATCACGGTCAAGTACACCGAGGACGTCAACGACAACGTCGAGTTCTTCGGCAAGATCAAGCCGCAGCTGGCGTCCGGCCAGGACACCGGCCGCGACCTGGTGGTGCTCACCGACTGGATGTGCGGCCGGCTGATCCGGCTCGGCTGGGCGCAGAAGCTGGACCCGGCCAACGTCACCACCGCCATCACCAACGTCGAGGCGCGCTTCCGCGCCCCCGACTGGGACCCGGGGCGGCTCTACACCTACCCGTGGGCCGGCATCCAGGTCGTCGTCGCCTACAACAAGAAGGCCACCAAGGGGAAGGAGGTCACGAGCGTCTCCCAGCTGCTCGACGACCCCGAGCTCAAGGGCCGGGTGACCTTCCTGTCCGAGATGCGCGACACGATCGGGATGGTCCTGCTCGACATGGGCAAGGACCCGGCGAAGTTCACCGCCGACGACTACGGCGCCGCGATCGCCCGGCTGCAGAAGGGCGTCGACGACAAGCAGATCCGCCGCTTCACCGGCAACGACTACGGCCAGGAGCTCTCCTCCGGCGACATCGCCGCGTGCGTCGCGTGGGGCGGCGACCTGATCCAACTGCGCGCCGACAACCCGGACATCGAGTTCGTCATCCCCGAGAAGGGCTACGTCGCCTCGACCGACAACCTGCTGGTCCCGGCCAGGGCGCGGCACAAGGCGAACGCGGAGAAGCTGATCGACTTCTACTATCAGCCCAAGATCGCGGCGCAGCTGGTCGCGGGCATCGGCTACGTCTCGGCCGTCACCGGGATGAAGGACGAGCTCGCCACGCTCGCCCCGGACACCGCGGCCAACCCGCTGGTCGTCCCCACCCCCGAGATGGCGACGAAGGCGCACGTGTTCCGCACCCTCACCGAGGGCGAGGAGAGCGACTTCGAGGAGAAGTTCTCCAAGCTCATCGGTGCCTGACCAGCCCCCGGCCGAGACCGCAGAAACCAGGAAGACACCCCAGATGACAGACCAGCAGCGCGACGCGGCCGGCGGCGACGTCCGCCTCACCGGCATCGGCAAGACCTACGGCTCCTTCACCGCCGTCCACCCGCTCGACCTGACCGTGCCCCAGGGCTCCTTCTTCGCCCTGCTCGGCGCCTCCGGCTGCGGCAAGACCACCACCCTGCGCATGATCGCCGGGCTGGAGGAGCCCACCGGCGGCACCGTCCTGATCGGCGGCCAGGACGTCACCGCCCTGCCCCCGTACAAGCGGCCGGTCAACACGGTCTTCCAGAGCTACGCGCTCTTCCCGCACCTCGACATCTTCGAGAACGTCGCCTTCGGCCTGCGGCGGCGCGGGAAGAAGGACGTGAAGAAGCAGGTCGAGGAGATGCTCGAACTCGTCGAACTCGGCCCGTACGCGCGGCGCAAGCCGCACCAGCTCTCCGGCGGGCAGCAGCAGCGCGTCGCCGTCGCCCGCGCCCTGATCAACCACCCGCAGGTGCTGCTCCTCGACGAGCCGCTCGGCGCCCTCGACCTCAAGCTCCGCCGCCAGATGCAGCTGGAGCTCAAGCGGATCCAGACCGAGGTCGGCATCACCTTCGTCCACGTCACCCACGACCAGGAGGAGGCCATGACGATGGCCGACACCATCGCGGTGATGAACGGCGGCCGGGTCGAACAACTCGGCGCCCCCGCCGACCTGTACGAGAACCCCGCCACCACCTTCGTGGCCAACTTCCTCGGGCAGTCCAACCTGCTGCCCGCCGAGGTGACCGGCGACGAGGGCGGCGACCTGCTGCTCACCGTGGCCGGCGCCCGGCTCGCCGTGCCGAAGGCGCGCTGCTCCACCGGCTCCCGGCAGGTCCACCTCGGCGTCCGGCCCGAGAAGATCACCATCGAGCACGGCTCGGCCGAGGTCGCCGACGGCCGCAACCGGCTGGCCGGCACCGTCCTCGACTCCAGCTTCATCGGCGTCTCCACCCAGTACGTCGTGCGCACCGACGGCGGCCAGGAGGTGACGGTCTTCGAGCAGAACATGGAGCGCGACGCCCGGATCGTGCCCGGCGCCCCCGTCGTCCTGCACTGGAACCCGGCCCACTCCTTCGCCCTGGACGCCGCGCAGGCGATCGACGCGGGCACCGCGGAGGAGGCCGCGTGACCGCCACCACCCCGGCCGCCGCGATCCCGCTGAAGGAACCCGGACCGAAGCCGAAGCGCAAGCTCACCCCGTACTGGCTGCTGCTGCCCGGCATCGCCTGGCTGGTCGTCTTCTTCGCCGTGCCGATGCTGTACCAGGCGTCCACCTCGCTGCAGACCGGTTCGCTCGAAGCGGGCTTCAAGGTCACCTGGCACGTCTCGACGTACTGGGACGCCCTGGTCGAGTACAAGTGGCACTTCGTCCGGTCGTTCTCCTACGCCGCCGTCGCCACCGTGCTCTGCCTGGCCATCGGCTACCCGCTCGCCTACACGATCGCGTTCAAGGCGAGCCGGCGGTGGCGCAACGTCATCCTGATCCTGGTGATCGCGCCGTTCTTCACCAGCTTCCTGATCCGCACGCTCGCCTGGAAGACGATCCTGTCCGACGGCGGCCCGGTCGTCGGCGCGCTGAACACGCTGCACGTCCTGGACGTCACCAACGCGCTCGGGCTCACCTCCGGCGACCGGGTGCTGGCCACGCCGCTCGCCGTGGTCTGCGGCCTGACCTACAACTTCCTGCCGTTCATGATCCTCCCGCTGTACACCTCGCTGGAGCGGATCGACCCGCGCCTGCACGAGGCCGCCGGCGACCTGTACGCCCGGCCGTTCACCACCTTCCGCAAGGTGACCTTCCCGATCTCGCTGCCGGGTGTCGTCGCGGGCACGCTGCTCACCTTCATCCCGGCGTCCGGCGACTACATCAACGCTCAGCTGCTGGGCTCGCCGAGCGAGCAGATGGTCGGCAACGGCATCCAGAAGCAGTTCCTGAACGTGCTCGACTACCCGACGGCCGCCGCGCTGAGCTTCATCCTGATGGCGCTGATCCTGGTCATGGTGACGGTCTACATGCGCAAGGCCGGGACGGAGGAGCTGGTCTGATGTCCCGCATCTTCAAGTGGATCCGCGCCCACCTGGTCGTGCTGGCCGGGCTGGCGGCGCTCGCCTACCTGGTGCTGCCGAACCTCGTGGTGCTCGCGTTCTCGTTCAACAAGCCGGTGGGCAAGTTCAACTACGAGTGGAACGAGTTCTCCACCGACGCCTGGACCAACCCCTGCGGCGTGGCCGACATGTGCCAGTCGCTCTCGCTGAGCCTGCGGATCGCGGTGCTCGCCACCATCGGTGCGACCGTCCTCGGCACCATGGTCGCCTTCGCCCTGGCCCGCCATCGCTTCCGCGGCCGCGCCGCCACCACGGCGATGATCTTCCTGCCGATGGCCATGCCCGAGGTCGTCATGGCCGCCTCGCTCGGCACGCTCTTCCTCAACATGCGCATCCCGTTCGGCTTCACCACGATCCTCATCGCGCACATCATGTTCTGCCTCAGCTTCGTGGTGACGGCGGTCAAGGCGCGCGTGATGAGCATGGACCCGCGGCTCGAACAGGCTGCCCAGGACCTCTACGCGACCCCCGTCCAGACCTTCCTCCGGGTCACGCTGCCGCTGGCCGCCCCCGGCATCGCGGCGGGCGCGCTGCTCAGCTTCGCGCTCTCCTTCGACGACTTCATCATCACCCAGTTCAACTCGGGCCCGACCACGGTCACCTTCCCGATGTTCGTCTGGGGCGCCTCGCAGCGCGGCATCCCGGTGCAGGTGAACGTCATCGGCACCGCGATGTTCATCGCCGCCGTCGCGCTGACCGTCGGCGGGCAGTGGCTCGGCAACCGCCGCAAGGCCGCCGCCTGACGCGGCAAGGGCCACCGCCTGACGTAGATTCGGACCGCGGTGGCCCGTCAAACCATCACCTATCCGTGGAAAGTGGCTGATAATGCATGGACTCCGCCCGCGCACTCAGTGACGCCAGGCCCACTCCCTTCTGGCTGGAGGACCCGGGCCGGCCCGCGGCGCAGCCCGCCCTGGTCGGCGACACCGTCTGCGACCTCCTGGTCGTCGGCGGCGGCTACTCCGGCCTGTGGACCGCGCTCATCGCCAAGGAGCGCGACCCCTCGCTGGACGTCGTCCTGGTCGAGGGGCAGGAGGTCGGGTGGGCCGCGTCCGGGCGCAACGGCGGGTTCTGCGCGGCCAGCCTCACCCACGGCTTCGGCAACGGCCTGCAGCGCTGGCCCGCCGAGCTCGCGCAGCTGGAACGCCTCGGCGCCGCCAACCTCGACGGCATCGAGGACACCCTCAAGCGCTACGGCATCGACGCCGAGTGGGAGCGCACCGGCGAGATCGACATCGCCACCCAGCCCCACCAGGTCGAGGAACTGCACGAGATCGCCGAGGCTGTGCGCGCGCACGGCCTCGACCTCACCGTCCTCGACGCCGACGCGCTGCGCGCCGAGGTGGACTCGCCGACCTTCCTCGGCGGGCTCTGGGACCGCGAGGGCGTGGCCATGGTCCACCCCGCCAAGCTCGCGTGGGGCCTCAAGGAGGCCTGCCTCGGCCAGGGCGTGCGGATCTTCGAGCACACCCGGGCCACCGACCTGCGCGAGTACGGCAGCGGCACGGCCGTCCGCACCCCGTACGGCCGGGTGTTCGCGCGCCGGGTCGCCCTCGGTACCAACGCGTTCCCGTCGCTGGTCAGGCGCGTGCGTCCGTACGTCGTCCCGGTGTACGACTACGCGCTCATGACCGAGCCGCTCAGCGCGGAGCAACTCGCCGCGATCGGCTGGAGCGGGCGGCAGGGGCTCAGCGACAGCGCCAACAAGTTCCACTACTTCCGGCTCACCGCCGACAACCGCATCCTGTGGGGCGGCTACGACGCGGTCTACCACTACGGCGGACACGTCCGGCACGAGTACGACCAGCGGCCGGAGACCTTCCGGACCCTGGCGCACAACTTCTTCCGCTGCTTCCCGCAGCTGGAGGGCCTGCGCTTCACGAACGCGTGGGGCGGCGCCATCGACACCTGCAGCCGGTTCTCGGCGTTCTTCGACACCGCGTACGGCGGCCGGGTCGCCTACGCGGCCGGCTACACCGGGCTCGGCGTCGGGGCCACCCGCTTCGGCGCCGAGGTGATGCTCGACCTGCTCGCGGGCGAGCGCACCGAGCGCACCTCGCTGGAGATGGTGCGCCGCAAGCCGCTGCCGTTCCCGCCCGAGCCGGTCCGCTGGGCCGGCATCGAGATCACCACCCGCTCGCTGCAGCGCGCCGACCGCAACGGCGGACACCGCAACCTGTGGCTGCGCACGTTGGACCGATTGGGGCTCGGTTTCGACAGCTGACCCCGGCATCCACGGTTTTCCGTCCGAGTCGGTGTAAGAGAGACCCGCCGTCCACCTCTCCTTGGTGGCGGCGGGTCTCGGCATCCCCGCCGCGCCCTGAACGGTACGAGCGGCACGAAGCGGGGACAGACATGGAGAGCACCGGACTGCACTGGCTCGCCCAGGCGGCACCCGACCCGGAGGGCTTCCGGACGCAGTGGGAACGCACCGGGCTGGGCCTGATGCTGCTGCCCGCCGGCCGCCGCTGGGACGTCCTGTCCGTCCCGGCCAGGCTCGGGCGCCCGGCCCTGGACATCCTCGACGGCGGCTTCTGCGGGCCGGCCCTCGCCGACTTCGGGGACGAGCACGTCAGCTTCCTCGTTCCTGTCGGCACCGCCGCCCGCTGGGTCGGCACCGGCGTGCGGTGCGCGGGGGAGGGCACCTGGATCGTCGTCCCGCACCCCGAGCGCAGCAGCCGGGGGGTGCGCTGGCTGGTCCCGCCCGACGGGTCCGGACGGCTCAACGACCCGGTGCTGCTGGAGCTGGCCCTCCACGAGGCCGCCGCGGACCTCAGCGACTGGTGACGGGTGCTGCCCGGCCGCCCCCCCCCCCCCCGCCGGGGGGGGGGGGGGGGGGGTGGCGGGCGCGGCGGGGGGGGGGGCCCCCCCCCCCCCCCGCCCCGGCGGGGGCGGCGCGGGGGAGGGGTGGTCGCGGCAGACTGGAGGCGTGACCACCGCCCCGGACGCGCTCGACCCCGTCCTCCGACCGGGCCCGGCCCAGCTGCGGCTCGCCGAACTGGCCGCGCCCCTGTGCGACCGGTACGGGCTCGCGCTGGCCGGCGGCCACGCGCTGCGCGCCCACGGCGTGGCGGCCTGCGACCAGGACGGGCTCACCCTGGTGGCCGGCGGCGCGGAGCGGGGCGACGCCGGGCTGCCGGAGGTGGCCGCCGTGCTCGCCGTCGCCTACCGCGCGGCGGGCGGCGAGGCCACCGAGCGGCCCGGCACGCCGCGGCTCGAACAGCTCGCCGTCCGGCTCGGGCTCGGCGGGCGGACCCACTCGGTCGAGCTGCGCAAGGAGCCGCTCGCGCACCGGGCGGTGCGGCTCGTGCTCGGGCCCGGCGCGGCGGGGGAATCCGGCGCGTCCGCGGCGCCGCCGGCGCCGGTGGTCCTGCCGGTCGTGGCCCTGGAGGACGCGGCGGCGCTGACCACCGCGCTGCTCGTCGACCGGGGCATGCCGCGCGACCTGATCGACGTCCACGCGCTCACCGCCAACTACCGGACCGGTGAACTCGTGGCGCTGGCAAGCGCGTTGGACAACGACTTCCAGCCGACGGCGCTCGCCGAGCGGCTGGAGACGCTGGCCGAGGCGGCGGACGGCCGGTTCCGCGCCCGGGGCTTCGCCGCGGACGCGGTGGCCGGGCTGAAGCGGTGGGCGCTGGAGTGGGCGCAGGACCTGCGGCTGGACCTGCTGGAGACGCAGGAGGCGGCGGACGGGCTGCACGACCCGTACCTGGAGGACCCGGAGCTGGTCGACACGGCGGATCTGGACGACCTGCCCGACGACGAGGGCTGAGCGGCCCGGCACACCGGCCCCCCGTCCGGTGCGCCGGGCCGGGTTCCCCCGTCCGGCCGAGCGACCGGACGACCTGTAAGGCTGAATCCCGGATCCCCGTCAGCCTGTTCGTTGAGGCCGGGCCCGGTGGCGACCAGACTGGGTGACGAGCGCGGTAGCCCCGTGATTCCCGTCGCCCGGCCCACTCGCGGGCGGCGCCAGACAAGGGACCGGCGGCAGGATGCCGCCCGGGACTTCGGAGGCAGACGGACCTTGAGCAAGCACATCACCCACTGGATCGGCGGCGAGCCCGTCGCCACCGCCGGCGCGGCCCCCCGCCGCGGCGACCTCTTCGACCCGGCCACCGGCCAGGTCACCGGCCAGGTCGACTTCGCCGGGATCGCCGAGGTCGACCAGGCCGTGGCCGCCGCGGCCTCGGCCTTCGCCGACTGGCGCACCGCCTCGATCGCCAAGCGCACCACGGTGCTCTTCGCCTTCCGCGAGCTGCTCAACGCCCGCCGCGACGAGCTGGCCCGGATCATCGTGTCCGAGCACGGCAAGGTCCACTCCGACGCGCTCGGCGAGATCGCCCGCGGCCTGGAGGTCGTCGAGTACGCGTGCGGCATCCCGCAGCTGCTCAAGGGCGGCTACACGGAGCAGGCGTCCACCGGCATCGACGTCTACTCGATCCGCCAGCCGCTCGGCCCGGTCGCGATCATCTCGCCGTTCAACTTCCCGGCCATGGTGCCGATGTGGTTCTTCCCGCTCGCCATCGCGGCCGGCAACACCGTGGTGGTGAAGCCCTCCGAGAAGGACCCGTCCGCCGCGAACTTCCTCGCCGGGCTGTGGAAGGAGGCCGGGCTGCCGGACGGCGTCTTCAACGTCGTGCACGGCGACAAGGTGGCCGTCGACCGCCTGCTGGAGCACCCGGACGTCAAGTCCGTCAGCTTCGTCGGCTCCACCCCCATCGCCCGCTACGTCTACGAGACCGGCACCCGCTACGGCAAGCGCGTGCAGGCCCTCGGCGGAGCCAAGAACCACATGCTGGTGCTGCCGGACGCCGACCTCGACCTCGCCGCCGACGCGGCCGTCAACGCCGGCTTCGGCGCGGCCGGCGAGCGCTGCATGGCCGTGTCCGTGCTGGTCGCGGTCGACCCGGTCGGCGACGAGCTGGTCGACAAGATCAAGCAGCGGATGGCCGGGCTGAAGGTCGGCCCCGGCTGCAACGGCGACTCCGAGATGGGCCCGCTGGTCACCGGCGTCCACCGGGACAAGGTCACCTCCTACGTCGAGTCCGGCCTGGCCGACGGCGCCGAGCTCACCGTGGACGGCCGGAAGCACCCGATCACCGCCGAGGACGAGAACGGCGCCCCGACGGCGGACGGCTTCTGGCTCGGCCCCACGCTGTTCGACCGCGTGCAGCCCGGCATGTCCGTCTACAACGACGAGATCTTCGGCCCGATCCTCTCCGTCGTCCGCGTCTCCTCCTACGAGGAGGGCGTCGCCCTGATCAACGCCAACCCCTACGGCAACGGCACTGCCATCTTCACCAACGACGGCGGCGCGGCCCGGCGCTTCCAGTACGAGGTCGAGGTCGGCATGGTCGGGATCAACGTGCCGATCCCGGTCCCGGTCGCCTACTACTCCTTCGGCGGCTGGAAGGCCTCCCTGTTCGGCGACACCCACGCGTACGGCGCGGACGGCGTCCAGTTCTTCACCCGGGGCAAGGCCGTCACCCAGCGCTGGCTCGACCCGTCGCACGGCGGCATCAACCTCGGCTTCCCCACCAACAGCTGAGCCTCCGCTCCGCAGGACAGGCCGGGGGGGGGCGCGCCCCCCCCCCCCCCCCGCCGCGGGGGGGGGGGGCGGGGGCCCCCCCCCCCCCCCCCCCCAC
>NZ_JBHWGV010000060.1:0-6764 GCF_042732955.1 Kitasatospora sp. NPDC059747
GGTTGGTTTTTTTTTAAACCCCCCCCCCCGGGCCCGGGCCCGCCCCGGGCCTGGGGGGGTCGCACCCGCCCCGAGGCCCGGGCCCGGGGCGTCGGCTCAGGCCCGAGGCGCCGGCGTGAGGAGCGCCGGACGGGGAATGCGGCTGATCACCGAGCCGATCAGGGTGCCGATCGACACCCCGAAGACCGCCGAGACGGCCGCCAGCACCGACTGGGCCCCGTTGCCCACCTCGATCTGGGCGGTGTTCAGCAGGCCGAAGGAGCCCGGCACGACGATCCAGAACGCCGGCAGGTAGAGCACCTGCCAGAGCGGGCCGCCCGGCAGCCAGTGCACCAGGGTGGCGGCGACCGCGGCGGAGACCGCCCCGGCCAGGCCGCCGATCGCCGCGCCGTGCTCCGAGCCGATGACGACCTGGACGGTGACGCTCACCGCGATCACCGCGACGATCCACGGAACGGCGCTCGGCGGGGTGTTCACGTTGATCACGACGCCCGCGACGGCGATCGCGAGGCCGAGCCCGATCACCCACCAACTCGGCTTGGCCACCTGCACGTTGGCCAGCGCCGAGGCGGGCATGCCGATCGCGGTGGTGGCGGCGGCCACCCCGGCCAGGAACAGCGCGAGCTGCACCGCGCCGGACACCAGCCGGGCCGTCCCGGCGCTGGCCGAGCCCGCGGCGATCTCCGACAGGCCGGTGACCAGCAGCCCGCCCGGCAGCAGGATCGCCAGCGTGGCGACGATCGTCCGCAGCGGGCCGTCCAGCAGCGAGGCCTGCGCGAGCGCCAGGACGAGCAGTGCGACGAGGAACCCGGCCGTGACGGGCAGCAGCGGCCGCAGGGACGGCAGGCGCCGGGCGAGCACGGTCAGTCCCGCGACGACCAGCGAGCCGGCCCCGGCCGCCAGCACGTTCGCCGCGGCCGGCTGCAGGAACATGCAGACCCCGACCCCGACCGGCAGCGCCCCGAGGTCCGCCACCCACGTCGGCCAGCGGGCCGGCGCCCGGCGGATCGCGTCCAGCTCGGCGAGTGCCCGCGGCCCGTCGAGCCCGCCGGCGCGCAGCCGGTGCACCAGGTGGAGGACGTCGGCCGTCTGCTCGAAGCGCAGTGCGGCGCCGACGGGCCGGAACGCGGTGGCGTCGTCCGTGCCCAGCGAGACGAACAGCCCGTTGGTCAGGGCGGCGACCTGCACCCCGGGAGCCCCCAGCGCCCGCCCCAGGCCGTGGAGTTCCTCCTCGACGTCGTGGACGGGCAGACCACCGCCCAGGAGGGCGTCGCCCAGTTCGAGCAGGAGGCGGCGGAGCGGGTCGGGCGGGGCGGCGGTGCCCCGGACCGGGGGAGACGTGCGTGACATGGCACGTATCGTCCCATCCCGCCCGATTCGGTCCGACCGTGCCCTTCTTCCGGGCGGTCAGCCCCCGCTCAGGAGCCCGCGCACGTAGGCCGCCTGGCCGACGTGCTGGAGGTCGTCGGAGATCACGCTGACCAGCCGCACCCCCAGGGTGACCGGAGGGTCCCACGACTCGTCGACGACGCGCGCGAGGGACGGGCCGTTGAGCCTGCGCACGAAGTCGACCGTCCGGGCGTGGACGGCCTCGTGGTAGCCCAGCAGCAGCTCGGCGGTGGCGGTGACCTCGGCGACCTGGGCGGGCCGGTGCCCGTAGCCGGTGGCCGCCGCGGCGAACGGGAGGGCGAAGCGCTCGGCCCAGCCGTCCGCGGTCCACGCCTGCTCGCGGTCGGCCGCGTCGGCGACGTGGTCGTCCTGGATCCTGGTGAGGTGCCAGACCAGCCAGGCGATCGAGTTGGCCGGATCCCGCACCCGGAACGCGAGCTGCTCGGGGGAGAGGCCGTCGACGACGCCGGCGACCTCCTCCCGGATCCGGCCGAACGCGTCCACGAGGAGATCGGCGCTGGTCACACCCGTCACTGTCGCCTCCCGATCGGGGTCGTCCGGGGCTCGGCCGCCCCGACGAGCATGTCCCGCCGCAGGCCTCCCAGCCACTCGGCGGCCCTGGCGGCCCCGGCAGTCCTGTCCTGGCAGTCTCGGCCCCGGCAGTCCTGGCAGTCTCGGCGGCCCCGGGCGGCCTGGGCGACGGAGGCCGTCACCGCCCGCGCAGCCGCCGCACCAGGTCGCGGGCGGCCTGCGGCCAGTCCGGGTGCTCGAAGGCGAAGCCCGCGTCCAGCAGTCTGGTCGGCACGACGCGGCGGCTCTTCAGCAGCAGCTCGGTCTCCGAGCGCAGCGCGAAGGCGCCGAGCTCGGCCATCCAGCGCGTGGCGGGCAGGGCGAGCGGCATGCCCCAGGCCGCCCGCAGGTCGCGCATGAACTCGCGCTGGGGCAGCGGGTGCGGGGCGGCGAGGTTGACCGGGCCGGCGAGGTCGTCCCGGGTGGCGAGGAACTCGACGGCGCGGACGAAGTCCCGCTCGTGGATCCAGGACACGTACTGCGCGCCGCCCGCGATCGGCCCGCCGGCGCCGAGTCGGGCCAGCCAGGAGAGCGAGTCGAACGCCCCGCCGCGCTCCGGCCCGAGGACGACGGCGGTGCGCAGCGCGAGGCGGCGGGTGTGCGGGGTTTCGGCCTCGGCCTGGGCGTCCTCCCACGCGCGGGCGATGTCGATGCTGTACCGCCAGGAGGCCGGGGCGCCGGGCTCGGCGCCGCCGATCACGCCGTCGAGTTCGTCGTTGGGCGCGTCGTGGCGGTGGGCGTAGACGGTCGCGGTGCTCATCTGGAGCCAGACGGCGGGCGGGCGCCGGGCGGCGGCGATGGCCCGGCCGACGGCCCGGGTGGAGAGCACCCGGGAGTCCATCATGGCCCGCCGGTTCTCGTCCGTGTAGCGGCAGTTGACGCTGCGCCCGGCGAGGTTGAGCACCACGTCGCTGCCGTCGACCTCGGTCGCCCAGGCTCCGAGGTGCTGCCCGTCCCACCAGATCTGGCGGGGCCCGGCGGGCCGGCGGCTGAGGACGACGACGCGGTGGCCGGCGGCGGTCAGGCGGTGGTCGAGCAGGGTGCCGAGCGCGCCGGAGCCGCCGGGAATGACGATCTTCATGGGTTCCCCCCTCATCTCGGGTTTCGAGCCTAGCGCCTCAATTGAACGCGTTCAAATATCCCGCGTCGCACGATCGGTGGTTCACATCGGTTAGCCGGATCCGTATAGTCGGATCCGGCTAACCGAGACCGACTAGAGATCGGCGAGTACCTCGATGGCGAAACGAAAGATCTCCAACACGCTGGCGCTGGCCGTGCTGGGCCTGCTGCAGGAACAGCCGATGCACCCGTACGAGATGGCCTCCACCCTGCGGGAACGGCACAAGGACAGCAGCTTCAAGGTCAACTCCGGCTCCCTGTACGACACGGTCGAGTCGCTCGTGCGGCACGGCTGGATCGAGCCGGTCGAGACGGCGCGCGACGGCCGGCGGCCGGAACGCACCGTGTACGCGGTCACCGGCCTGGGCCAGGACGAGTTCGTCCAGTGGATCGACGAACTGCTGCGCACGCCCGTCGCGGAGTACCCGAAGTTCATGGCCGCGGTGTCCTACCTCGGCGCGCTCGGTCCGGACGGGGCGGCGGAGGCGCTCGCCGAACGGGCGGAGCACCTGGCCCGGCGGATCGAGGAGACGGGCACGGTGCTGGCCGACACGGTCGGCTCCGGCGGCGTCCCCCGGCTGTTCATGATCGAGGTCGAGTGCGCGCTGCACGCCTGGGAGGCCGAACTGGCCTGGACGCGGCGGACGATCGCCGAGATCCGCGACGGCAGCCTCGCCTGGCCCAGGGTCGAACGGACCGAACGGACCGAACGGACCGAACAGGGCTGGACCTGGTCCGACCCGACGGACGAGAAGGGAACCACCACCCGATGACCGAGGTGCTGATCGTGGGAGCCGGCCCGGCCGGGCTGTTACTCGCGAGCGAACTGCGGCTCGCCGGCGTCGACACGGTCGTGCTCGAACGCCACCCGCGGCGGCCGGACTTCTGCCGCGGCTTCAACCTCAACGCCCGCGCCCTGGACCTGCTGGCCCGGCGCGGCCTCGCCGAACGGCTGATCGCCGAGGGCCGGCAGGTCCCGCACGCCGCGTTCTCCGGCCTGCCCGTGACGCTCACCCTCGCGGGCGCGCACACCGGCCACCCGTACTCGCTGGGCATCCCGCAGACCCGGGTCGAGGAGGTCCTGGAGCAGCACGCCCTCGACCTGGGCGCCGACATCCGGCGCGGACACGAACTGCTCACGCTGGAACAGGACTTCGAGTCCGTCACCGCCACCGTGTCCGCCGACGGAGGCGAGTACCGCATCCGGGCCGCGTACCTGGTCGGGTGCGACGGCGGCCGCAGCACCGTCCGCAAACGGGCCGGCATCGACTTCCCCGGCACGGCGGCGACCCGGTTCTCCCTCCTCGGCGACGTCGAGCTCGCCGACCCGCAGGCGCTGCCGTTCGGCGTGACCACCGGCCCCGGCGGCAGCGTGTTCGCGATACCCCGCCCCGGCTACGTGCGGGTCATCACCACCGACCGCCGGCCGCCCGCCGACCAGGACACCCCGGTCACCCTCGACCTGCTGCAGACCGCCGTGGACGAAGCGCTCGGCCGTCACGTCGAACTGCGCGCCCCGCGCTGGCTGACCCGCTTCGGCGACGCCGCCCGGCAGGCGGCCGAGTACGTCCGGGGCAGGATCGTCCTCGCCGGGGACGCCGCGCACATCCACCCGCCGGCCGGGGCGATCGGCGTCAACCTCGCCCTGGACGACGCGTTCAACCTCGGCTGGAAGCTCGCCGCCACCGTCCGCGGCACCGCCCCGGCCCACCTGCTCGACAGCTACCACGCCGAACGCCACGCCGCCGGAGCACACGTGCTGGCGAACACCCGCGCCCAGGTGCTGCTCGGCGAGCCGGGCGCGCCCGGCGACCGGCTCGCCCCGCTCACCGACCTGCTCACCCGCGTCGCCCGCCACCCCGACGGCAACCGCGCCCTCGCCGAGACGGTCACCGGCCTGGACACCCGCTATGAGACGCTCCCCGACACCGGCCACCCCTGGCTGGGCCGCCTCGCCCCCGACCTCACCCTGACCACCGGCCACGGCCGCACCCGCCTCAGCGAGCTGCTCGCCCCGGGGCGCGGCGTCCTGCTCGACCTGACGGGAGGAACGGACGTCCGCGCGACGGCCGCAGGATGGGCGGACCGCGTGGACCTCGTCACCGCGACCTGCCCCGACCACCCCGACCTCGACGCCGTCCTCCTGCGCCCCGACGGCCACACCGCCTGGCTGCGCACCGCCGAGGACGACGACGGGACCGACGGGCTCCGGCAGGCGCTCCGGCACTGGTACGGAGCTGCCTGATCGTCGACCGCCCCCGCAGGTGGGTCCGTCCGCTACCGCGGTTCGTCGGCTACAGCAGCCCGACCAGGAACCGCACCGCCAGCACGCAGCCGAGCAACAGGAACCCGCCAAGGAGCCACAGTCCCGCGCCGAACGCGAGGCCGGCCAGACGGTCACCGAGGGTCAGAGGGGCGCCGTCCCACGGCTCCTCCTCCTGGGCGGGGACCGGAGCGGGAAGCGGGCCGGCGAGGTCCAGGCGCATGTGCTCCTCGGAGCAGTACGTACGGTCGAGCACCTCGGCGGCCCGGCGGTCGATCTCCAGGGCCAACCACCCCTCGGGCAGTTCGAATCTGTCGCCGAGTGCGGTCCGGGGCTCCCGGATGCCGCAGAAGGCACAGACCTCCGGCTCCTGACGGCCCGTAGGCCGTTTCGACCCGGACATCCCTCCGTCCGCAGCGGCATCCGGTGTCACCGCCGGGGTGGCACCGGTGGTTGCCGGCGCATCCGCGGGCTGCCGGAGCTCGGACACGACGAACAGGACGGTGGCAGCACAGAGGGCGCCCACGGCCGCGCCCGTGTACTGCGGCCGGTCGTCCTGCACGAAGGCGAAAGCGGCCCCGCAGATCAGGAGCAGGAGCCAGGCCCAGGCCCGGAAGCCGCGGAAGTGGAAGCGGTGCATCCGGTGATCCTGCCAGGCCCCGAAGACCACGCACCAATCGTGTCCCGACACCCTGCCCGACCTTCGGATCGGTGCTCGGGGCCGCGGACCCGATGTCGCGCCGTTCACCCCGCGCGGAGCACGGTCATGATGGTGACGTGACGAACAGCAACGAGAACCACGTGAAGGTCCACTACCCGCTGGACGTGGACGAGAACGGCTGGCCGCCGGTGGGCGTCGAGAGCCTGTGGGCGGAGGACCTCGGCGACGGGACGGTCCGCGTCGCCAACGCCCCGTGGTTCGCGCAGGGCGTCGCGAGCGGCGACGTCGTCCGGGTCGAGGTCGACGACGACGGCGTGCGCTGGGCCGAGGAGACCGTCGACGCCTCGGACCACTGCACCATCCGGCTGATCGTGCTGCAGGAGGGCGGCTCGGCCGGGGCCCGGCAGTCCGTGCTGGACGAGTTCCAGCGGCTCGGCGCGACCGGCGAGGGCGTCGAGCGGTTCGGGATGGTCGCGCTGGACGTCCCGCCCTCGGCCGACCTGCCGGGCATCCGCGCCCTGCTGGAGCGCGGCGATGCGGAGGGTCGGTGGGACTGGGAGGAAGGCTGCGTCACCGCCGCCTGGGCCGCGCACGACGGGGCCGCCGCCGACGACTGACGGCGGGGCCGGTCGAGCAGCCGGAGCACGGACCGTGCTGCGCCCCGACCTCCGAAAGGCCCGTGGGGGTGGGGGGGCGGGGGGACGAGGGCGCGCGGCGCCGCCCTCGACGGCCCCACTCTCGCTCTGTGGGGGGGGGGCGGGA
>NZ_JBHWGV010000060.1:6774-20805 GCF_042732955.1 Kitasatospora sp. NPDC059747
CCTCTACTCCACCGGCCGCATCCTGCGCTCGATGGCCGTGAGCGGCTCGGCCCCCAGGTTCACCGCCCGGTCTCACAGGTCTCACAGGTCGTGCAGGTCGTGCAGGTCGTGCGGGTCGGGCTCAGCCCGTCGGGCCGAGGCGCGACCAGCTGTCGGACGGGTCAGTGGTGTTCGGGGTCCCGTGGTTGTCGGGGCCCTTGGTCCACCACCGCGCCTTCCAGTAGTAGCCGTTGTACGAGACCACGGTCCGCGTGGCGCCGTCCGGGTCGCCCGCGACGATGGCCGTGCCGGGCTGCACGCCGCTGTTCCTGGGCTCGGCGACGAAGCCCGCGTAGGAGGTCAGCCCGTACGCGCTGCCGTCCTTCGGGACGCCGCCGCTGAAGGCGTTGCCCTGGGCGTCGAGGAAGCGCCACCACTGGCCGTTGCTCCAGTCGCAGTCGCGCACCGTGAGGCTGCCGAGGCGCTGGTCGGCGCCGAGGCACTGCTCGTGGCCGCTGGTCGTGCTCTTGATCCGGTACCAGCCGGCGCCGCCCTCCTCGCTGACGTTCCAGAGCTGGTTGGCGTTGCCGTTCTGCGAGTCGACCAGGTGGGCGGTGGTCCAGCTGCCCGGGTGGTCGATCACGTTACCGCTGTTGAAGTCCTGGATCTTCCAGAGGTCGCCGGTCTTCCACAGGGCGAACGGCGCGAAGGCCGGGTTGTAGGTGCGGGCCGGGTCCCAGGGCTCGGCCTGGCAGGACGAGCCGCCGGTGGCGCCCAGCGTGGCCGGGGTGGTGCCCTTGCGGGCGTCCTGGGCGAGCCCGTACTCCGTGCCGTTCACCTTGATCTTGAAGTTGGCCGGGCCGGTGATCGGCAGGTAGTACTTGATCCCGATGTCCCGCGCCTTCCCGGCCGGGACGTCCTCGCAGTACCCGAGCCTGATCGTCACCCGGTGGAAGTCCGCCTTCAGGCCGCCGACGTTCGGGCCGGTCCGGCCGGGCGCCACGGCGCCGGTCATCTCGTGCCAGGCCTCGTCCTTGATCAGCGGGGGAGTGGACGTCGGGATGTCGAAGGACAGTTCGGTACCGGCCGGGAGGGTCTGGCCGGTGTTGTTGGTGATCCGCAGCTTGGGCTGCATCGGCCACAGCTGCGCGTTGTCGGACGGGAAGTCCGCGAGCTCGGCCTTGACGTCCAGGGTCTGCTGCGGGAGCGCCTGGTCGCTGCGCACCGCGCCGGGCGCGCCGGAGCCGCGCAGGGTCTGGTCGACGAGGGTGGTCATGTCGTAGCCCATGCCCCACTCGCCGTTGGAGCGCTTGGTGTAGTCGCCGCCGAGCTCCCAGATCATCGCGCCGCCGATGCCGTTGTCGGCGATGTACTGGGCCTTGGCCTTGATCGACTGGTCGTCCTCGGTGGAGATGAAGACCTTCTTGGCGTCGTTCCAGAGCCAGGTCGACTGGGTGGCCGGGTCGAAGTTCCGCTCGTAGCCGCCGACCTGCTGGTTCGGGTTCACCCTGTAGTCCGGGAGGTAGCCCGGCCGGATCCCGTCCTGGAGGTTCTTGGCGTGCCACAGCGGGTTCGAGCCGGCGCCGACCTCGTTGCCCATGACGTCGGTGTCGTGCCACACGTTGTCGATGCCGGTGGCGCCGTTGCCGCACTTCTGGGCGAGCCCGGTGCCCGGCTGGCACTTCGACTGGTCGCCCTCGGCGGTGCCCCACAGGCCCTTGGTGCCGCCCGTGACGCCCTGCCAGCCGCGGGTGTAGTACGGGACGCCGATGTTGATGCGGCCGGCCTGCAGCGCGCCCCGGTAGTAGTGGTAGGCCCAGTCGGTGTTGAAGTAGCCGGTCTTCTGGTAGTCCTTGGTGTTCGGGTCGGTGTCGTTGTAGATCCCGGCGGCCGCCATCTCGTTGTCCTGGCCGCTGTCGTACAGCGGCGCCTGCGGGCCGACGTAGCTGTTCCACGAGCCGTGCAGGTCGTAGGACATCACGTTGACGAAGTCCTGGTACTGCAGGGCCTGCTGGTTCTCCTCGCCGCGCACCAGGTACCCGGAGGACGAGGCCGCCGAGGTCAGCAGGAAGTAGCGGCTGTTGGCGGCACCGGACTGGTCGAGCCTGGCGCGCAGCGTCTTCATCAGCGCGACGTAGCCCGCCTGGAGGCCGGCCCGGCGGGGGTTGGCGATGCCCTGGTCGTTGGGGTTGCCGGAGTTCTGGAGCGAGGCCGGGTACTCGTAGTCGATGTCGACGCCGTCGAAGCCGTACTGGTTCAGGAAGGCGGCGACGGAGTCCGCGAAGGTGTTGATCCCGGCTTGGTTGACCGAGCCGTCGGCGTTGGTGGCCATGGTGTAGAAGCCCTGGGTCTGGGCCCAGCCGCCGACCGAGATCAGCGTCTTCACCTGCGGGTGCTGGCGCTTGTACCGGGTGAGGAGGTTGAAGTGGCCCTGGTACGGGAGGGACGGGTCCATCTCGGCGCCCGCCACACCGGGCCAGGTCGTCTTGGTCGCCTCGTCACCGACGGCGATCCGGTTGTCCTGGCCGACCGAGGCGAAGGCGTAGTTGACGTGGCTGACCTTCGACCAGGGGATGTTCTTGACGAGGTAGCGCGGCTCGCCGTTGGCGCCGGTGCGCCAGCCGGTGAAGTACCCGACCACGCGCTTGTCCCGGCCGCCGAGCCACTCCCGGCCGCTGGTGTCGTACACGTCGCAGTAGCGGGCGCCCGGGCTGGGCGTCATCCCGTCCGGGCGGCAGTCGCCGGAGGCGGCGGGCTTGGCCTGCCGGTCGTCCGGGGTGGCGTCGAACGGGTCGCCCGCGTCGGTGGCGGAGCCCACCGGGGACTCGCCGCAGTCCACCTGGACGGCGCGCGAGCCGTCGTTGCCGTCGGTGACCGCGAGGCACTTCTGGGTGGCCTGGTTGCGCAGCCACGTCCCGGCGTGGGTCCACTTCTGGTTGGGGTTCGGGCCGCAGCCCCACTGCTGCACGGTGCCGCTGGGGACGTCGACGTCCAGGCACTTGCCGCTGTTGGCGTTGACCACCCGGGACTGGTCGTCCAGGGTCCACTGCTGGTTCCTGCTGCCGCCGCAGCCCCACTGCTGCACCTTGGCGCCGTCCGCCTGGCCGTTGGTGCTGCCCAGGTCGACGTCCAGGCACTTGTTGGTGACCATGCTGCGGATCTCGCCGGGGCCGACGCTCCAGTCCCGGTTGTCCGTGCTGTGCCGGCCGGACTCGCCGCCGGCGGGGGTGAGCGTGACGGACGTGTTGTGTCCGATGATCTGGGAGATCAGCTCGCCGCCGGGATAGTCCATCATCATGACGCCGGTGCGGCCGCCGGTGTCGGAGTTCTTGAAGTAGTCCCAGGCCCAGTGGTTGACGCCCCACGTGCCCCCGGCGCCGCCGGCCACGCTGTACGGGTAGGCGCCGGCGCTGGCCCCGGTCAGGTAGTTGAAGTAGAGGGCGGTGTTGTCGGTGTCCGCGCGCGTCTTGGTCAGGTGCGCGAGGACCTTGTCCCACTTGGGCTTGATGTCGGCGACGGTCGGGATGTCGTAGTCGTTCTGGACGCGGGCGTCCACCGAGGCCGTCTTCAGCCCCCACTCGCCGTACAGGCCGCCGTGCGGGCCGCGGAAGGAGTTGAGCACGATCCGCCCGCGCACCTGGCCGAGCAGCGGCGTGTCGGCCGACTGGCCGCGCGTGACCGAAGGCGTCCAGAAGTACCGCTGGTAGCGGTCCACGTACTTCTGGAACTCGTCGCCCATCAGCTGCTGCGTCTCGGCGGTGGACAGCTCCGTCTTCTGCGGCAGCCGCGGACCGCAGGGCCGGTGCGCACCGACGATGCCGCAGTCGTCCGGGAGGTCCGGCCACACGGTCTTGTAGACGGTGTTCTCGGTCTTGAGGCTGAGCAGCACCGTCTCGGTGGGGTGCGCGTCGAGCCACTTGGTCAGCGGGTCGAGGACGCCGAAGCCGAGCGCCGCGTGCTGGCCCATGATCCCGTGCCACAACCAGAGCTTGTCGTCCGCGCTGTCGCCGTCGGGGTCGACCCGGATGTCGATCGACCGGATGCCGGCGTTCAACTGGTCGACGAGGGACGTCTGTTGATCGTTGTCCCACTCCTGCGTGGTGGCGGCGTCACCGCCGTAGTGGGACATCGTCTCGTGCGTGCCCGGGATCGACAGCGAGCCGAGCGGG
Source organism: Kitasatospora sp. NPDC059747 (assembly GCF_042732955.1). Lineage (NCBI taxonomy): Bacteria > Bacillati > Actinomycetota > Actinomycetes > Kitasatosporales > Streptomycetaceae > Kitasatospora > Kitasatospora sp. NPDC059747. Next base: position 10,923 of record NZ_JBHWGV010000060.1, read on the forward strand.
GCGGAGTCCTCGACGTTGTTCATCCACATCGGGTTCGAGGTGGTCTTCAGGCTCTCGTAGTAAGGCCAGCCGTAGGAGTTGGTCGCGGGGGTGTTGGGGGTGTCGCGGTAGAAGGCGATCCGGTCGTCGAGCTTGCCCATCGACGTGCACCCGAACGAGTTCGGCCCCGGGGCCTGCGGCCTGGGGTCGGTGATCACGGCGGCGAGCAGGTTGAGGCACGTCTGCTGCGCCCGCTGTCCGAACGCGTTCGGATGGATGGCCTCCTGCATGTCACCCCAGTTCGCCTTCGCGTCCTCGGGCTTGAACGGGATCCACCGGACCCACTCGGCGTCGCGCGGCTTGATGGGGTTCGTCGCGTTGTCCTTGGTGGCCTGAGCGGCATCCGTGTTGCACAGTTCGTGCCCGAGGAAGAGCTTGCCGAGATCCAGGAACGTGGCCTGCTGGTCTGCCGCTGCGCGCTTCAGGGCCCCGCGCAGGCTCGTGATGACCGTTTCCCGCGCCCAGTCGATGTCCTTGTCCCTGAAGGGGCAGCGACCCGAGGTCCAGCGCTTGTAGGACACCGACTCCCAGTAACGCATCTGGCTCGACGGCGGCAGGACGTTCGGGTAGGACTGGAGGACGAGTTGGTAGGAGTCCGGCGTGTAGTTGTTGCCGGCCGTCATGGCCTTCCTGATCGCGGCCAGCGCCGTCTCGATCTTGACCTGGACCCGTGCGATGTCCTGGCGGAAGGTGTTGGAGGTGTTGCCGCCCTCCTTGCTGCAGAGATCGCCGTTGATCGCCCCCCAGGAAGCGGCGCAGGCCGCGATGATGTCGGAGAAGTGGATGTCGTTCCCGCCGATCGACACCACGATCATCTTGATCCGGCGGCTCTTGTCCGCCGCGATCGCGGCCAGTTGGTCGGCCTGCGACGTGGGCTCCTTCCAACCCGGGACCGTCGAGGTGATGTTGTCCGTGGTGGCGCCGGAGCAGGCGAGGTTGATGCGCTCGGGATCAGGGCTGTGCGGGATCTGGACGCCGGTGATCTCGGCCATGCTGGAACGGTCGCACTTGTTCCCCCCGGGGTCGTACGAGGTGTCGACGGTGCTGCCGTCCGCCCGGGGGATGTTCTTGTAGACGGCGGTGGAACTGTCCGTTCCCCAGGCGCCCGCGTCGTCCGTGAATGCGTTGCCGGCCCAGCGGCCGCCCTCGCCGGAGATGAAGCTGTCGCCCATGGAGATCACCACCGGGTGGGCGTCCGGGTTGGGATCGGCGGCGGCGAACTGCGCGGGCGTTGCCAGGGTCTGGACGACCGCGGACAGGAGGGCCCCCGACAAGACGGCGGCTACGGCGCGGAGCAGGCCTGGTGGTCTGCGCCGCGGCCGTGGTGGTGCGGAGCTGTGCACGGACGTGTCCTTTCCGGCGGCTCCCGAACGGAGCCGGACCGGCCGAGGACACCGTACGGGCGTCCACGCGGCGTCGACATCGTGTCAACGCGGGCGTTGACACGGGCGTACGGGTCGTCAGAATCCGTGGAACCGCAGGTCGGAGCGTCATTGTCAGTGTCGCCCCATAGTGTGGAACCAACGTCGGAGGGGGCGCCGGAACGGCGTCGGACGGGCGTTGGGAGAGGGGTAGGACCATGGCTGTGAACAGGATCAAGCACAAGGTCAACCACGTGTCGCTCGTGGTCGACAAGTCCGGTTCGATGCGCCAGCACGAGGGGCAACTCGTGCGGGTGGTGGACGAGTTCGTGAAGGGGCTGCAGGAGGAGTCGGACCGGCTCGGGCACGAGACGCGGATCAGCCTCTACGCGTTCGACCACCAGGTGCAGAACCTGGTCTGGGACATGGACGTCAAGCACCTGCCGTCGCTGAAGGGCCTCTACCAGGTCGACAACGGTGCGACGGCGCTGATCGAGGCGGCCGTGAAGTCCTTCGACGACCTGAAGAACATCTGGGAGGGCTACGGGGAGCACTCGTTCCTCCAGGTCGTCGTCACCGACGGCGAGGAGAACGCCTCCGGCTGCTCGGAGAACGGGCAGATGCACATCCGCATGAACGCCACCGAGGGTGCCGCCGTCCTGCGCTCGTGGACGGACCGGATCCGGCAGGCCATGGACGACCTGCCCGACCACTGGACCTCGGCGATCCTGGTGCCGAACTCCCTGGCCAAGCGCACCGCCCAGGGGTACGGGTTCCCGGCGGGCAACATCGCGATCTGGGACGCGGACTCCAGCAAGGGCGTCGAGGAGGCCATCGGCACCGTCAAGTCGGCCGCCACGAGCTTCCTGCGCGGGCGCGAGCAGGGTGTGCGCGGCACGAAGAACCTGTTCACCATGGGCCAGGACCTGAGCACGGCCGACGTGAAGGCCAGCCTCGACGCCCTGGACGCCGGCAAGTACACGCTGATCCCGGTCGACGAGCAGGTGCAGATCCGCGAGTTCGTCACCCGCTCCGGGCACGAGTACAAGACCGGCTGCGCCTTCTACGAGCTGTCCAAGCGCGAGAAGATCCAGGGTTCCAAGCAACTCGCCGTGGCGGAGAAGGACCCGGCCACCGGCAAGATGACGGGACGGGTGTTCTCGGGCCCGGCGGCCCGTCAGCTCCTGGGCCTGCCGCAGTCGGAGGTCACGGTGAAGCCGGGGGAGAACCCGTCGTACACCGTGTTCGTCCAGTCGACGTCCGTCAACCGGAAGCTGGTGCCGGGCACCCGGCTGCTCGTCATCCGGTAGCCGGATCGGTGGTCGGGCCGGGGGCCGGGCCGGCGGCCGAGTCCGCCCGGCGCATGCGGTGCGCGGTGCGCAGGCCCTGTTTGGCGGCGGTCGCGACCAGGCCGCCGAGCGTGGTCCTGGCGGGGTCGTGGGCCACGAGGCGCTCCAGCACCGGCAGCGCGCGGTCGTCGGCGGTGGAGCCGAGGGCGCGACAGGCCAGGGCGCGCAGGTCCGGGTCGGGGTCGGTGGTGAGGGCGATCAGATCGTCGACGACTGCCGGGCCGAAGGCGGCTATGGCCGCGGCGAGGTGACCGGCCTTCGGGTTCCGGCGCTCCAGCATGGTCTGCCAGAGCGCGGAGAGTGCGGCATCGCCGCCGATGTCTCCGAGGGCGCGGGCGGCCGCGGTGCGGACCCACCCGTTGTCGTCGTTCAGCCGGGTGGCGAGGGCGGGGACGGCGGTCCCGGCCCCGAGGAGGCCGAGTGCCTCGCAGGCGCCCTCGCGGGTTTGCGGGTCGGGGTGTTCCAGCAGGGCGGTGATCAGTGGGACGGCGCTCCGGAACCCGAGTTCGCCACAGGCGACCGCGGACCACCGCACCCCGTGGTGCCCGGTGTCGGCAACGGCCCGCAGGAGGCCAGGTTCGAGGTCCGCGTCACCGAAGAGGGCGATCCGGTTGAGGGCCTTCGTCCAGACGGTGACGTCCTGCGTGCGGTGGTCGGAGGCGACGTCGTGCAGGGCCGCGAGGGCCTGCGGGTGGCCGAGTTCGGCCCATCGCAGCAGCGCGTCGATCGCCCGGATGCGGGCCGTGCGGCCCGCCCGCAGCTCGGCGGCGTGGACGGTGACCAGGGACGCCGGCCCGTCGGGCAGGTGGCCGAGCGCGTCCCCGAGCGGCCCCGCGAGCGAGGGTTCGAGCCCGCCCAGCCGCAGGGCGAGCAGGCCGATCCGCTCGCCGACATCCTCGTCGTAGAGCGCGTTGCGGCACAGGTTGGCGGAGAGCTTGCCGACCGTACGGAACAGCAGGAACGCGGGGTCGGCCCCGTCGAGGGCGTCGATCCGGCCGGACATCGCCGCGGCGACGGCGGCCTGCGGGCGACCGGTGACCCGCAGGACCGCCTCCGCCCACACGAGCGGTTCGGCCTGCTGCTCGTACAGGAGGCGGCCCCACAGGCGGCGGATGGCGGCGCTGTCGTCGGTCATGCGGTGATCGTTCCACGCGGGGTGCCCCCGGCCAACGGCTTTTCACGGCCGCGGGCCGGGCGCGCCCCGAAGCCGGCGAGGGGCGGAACGACCAGGTCAGGCGGCAGCCGTCGCCCGGAGGGCGGCCGACAGGTCGCGGGCCTCGTGCTCGGTCATCCGGGGCGTCTCGTACGGCACCGCGTTGACCCAGCGCTGCGCCAGCCGCGCGATCCGCTCGCCGTAGCGCTCCGCCGTGATCAGGTCGCCACGCGATCCGGCCTGCTCCGGGCCCAGGTCGGCGTGACTCTGGCTCATCAGGCCGAGCCACGAGCCCAGCCGGTTGACGTCGTCGCGGGTGCCGCCGCTCCAGTTGTTGCCCGGCATGTCGCCGACGCCGACCCACTGCATGCCCATCTGGGCGCCGAAGACCGCCAGTTGCTCCAGGACCGTCAGCTTGTCGCCGCTCTGCGAGGCGGACATGGTGAACGCGCCGGCCAGTTTGTCCTTCCACGCCTGCGTCGTGAACGGGGTGAACGCCGCCTCCATGAACGCCTTGAACACCGCCGACACACTGCCCATCAGGGTCGGGCTGCCGAAGACGATCGCGTCGGAGCGGCCGAGCAGCGCCATCACCTCCGGATCGCGCCAGCGGCCCGCCGTGACGTCCTCCGCCCGGATCTCGACGACGTGCACCTGCGCGCCCGGCACCACCCGGGCCCCGTCCGCGAGGTGCTCGGCCAGCACCCGGGTGTGCCCGTGCACCGAGTGGTAGACCACCGTGACGGTGACGGTCGGTGCATCGTGCTCACGGTCAACGCTGTTGACTGCCATGACTGTTCACTACTTCCGTTCGTGGGGAAGCCCTGCTTGCCCCACCATCACAGCCTGCCCGCGGCACGGCATCAACGCCGAACTCCGGCATGCAGCGATCGGCCCCGCCGATCGATCGCGCTAGCCTGGCCCCGTGGACAGGATCGAACTCGAAGCATTCGTCGCGGTCGCGGAAGAACTCCACTTCGGCCGCGCCGCCGCACGCCTGCACCGCGGGCAGCCCACCGTCAGCGACGCCGTCCGACGGCTGGAGAGCGCTCTGGGCGGCCGGCTGTTCCACCGCACCAGCCGACGGGTGACACTGACCGACCTCGGCGAAGCGCTGCTGCCCGACGCCCGGGCCACCCTCGCCCAGCTGCGCCGCTTCCAGCAGCGCGGACGGGCCCTGGCCGCCGGCGACCGGGCCCGCACCACTCTCGTCGTCGCCCACGCCGAATACACCGGCCAGCAGCTGCTGTTGCGCTGCCTCCCGCAACTGCGCGACCGGTTCCCCGACGTGACGATCGTGCCGGAGTGCATGCCGACCACGGCCCAGCTCACCGCCCTGCGCGCCGAGACGATCGGCCTGGGCATCGGCTGGGCGGCCGGCGGCATCAACGGCGTTCGCGCGAGGGTGCTGTCCACCGAACGCTTCGTGGCACTCGTCCCCGCCGCCCACCCCCTCGCCGGGCACGCCGAGTTGAGCGTGGCCGAGCTCTCCACCGCCGACCTGCTCACCTGGCCCCACCAGATCAACAGCGGCCTCTGCGACCGCCTCCTGGCCGCCTTTCAGATCGGCGGAGCCGACCTCCGCATCATCAGGACCGCCGACAGCGTGCAGGCCATCGCCGCCCACGTCGCGGCGGGCGCGGGCATCGGCATCACCGTCGAGTCCGCCCTCGACCACGAGCCGCCGGGACTGCGCATCATCCCCCTCACCGGCCCGTCGACGACCGTCGACCAGGTCGTCCTCACCCCCACCGACCCGACGGACACGGCGACGGCCCTGCGCGACCTGCTGCTCCACGCCTCGAAGGAACCGGCGGTTGCGGATCTCTGACGCCGCTGCCCAGGCGTCAGCCCTTGGCGGCGGGAACCGGTTCGCCCGTGACGCCGTCGACCAGCGCACGGCTGCCGAGCGGCCGGGCCAGGTGCGTGCTCAGCCGGGCCGCACCGCCGTCCTCGCAGCCGATGTCCGGGCCGGAGGCATCGCGGCGTTTCAGGACGATCGTGACCCGGTCGGCCGCTTCGTGGGCGACCAGGTCGGGCCGGTAGTCGCAGCCGCCCCAGTCGACGTGGAGAGAGACCGTGTGGTCGTCGGAGCCGACCGACACCGCGCCGACGCGCGGGTCGTCCACGGCGATCGGGCCCAGCACCGAGGCGTCCCGCACCTTGTACGGCAACGGGTAGGGATCGCCCCAGACGTAGCACGCCGCGACTCCGGCCGCTGCCACGCCCGCCGCGACCAGCCGGCGCCTCTCCCGACGCGTGAGTTCCATCCTCAGGCCCTTCCCCCGTGCTGTGGAGCCGGCACTGTACCGTCACGGAGGCCGCGGCGGCGCACCCCGATCGCGAGGCCGGTCACACGCGGAGCGTCTGAACCTCTGCCTGCTCACCGGCCGCGCGGTCGGTTGACAACCGCGCGGCAGGGGACGAGGGTCGACTCCCTGATCGGGTCGACGGGGGAGAGACCGATGAACCTTGAGGAGCTGAAGCGTCAGGCGCTCCGCGTCCACGACCTCTATGACGAGCTGAACCGCCGTGAGCGCGGCCGGACGTGGACGCGCGGCGACTTCATGCTCGGATTCGTCGGGGACGTCGGCGATCTGGCCAAGCTCGTCATGGCCGAGGAGGGCGCGCGCGACGTCCCCGGTGGCCGGCCGGCGCTGGAGCACGAACTCGCCGACTGCCTCTGGTCGGTGCTGATCCTCGCCCACCACTACGACGTGGACCTCGAAGCCGCCTTCCGCCGGACCATGTCCGACCTCGGCGCGTCCATCGCCGGCAAGCTCGCCGCCACCGCCGACGGTGAGCACACGGGTTCCTGACGGAACGTCAGTCGACGGTCGGCCATGGCACCGTCGTCTCGGCCGGGGCGGTGTAGTCGGTGCCGGGGACGTCCCAGCCGTAGAGGCGGCCGACCTGGGCCCGGAACCAGGCGGTGTCGGCGAGTTCGGACAGGGTGTCGGTGGTCGCGGCGGCCCAGCGTTCGTGGACGGCGGCCTGCACCTTGTCGTCCATCTCCCAGCCGTCGAGGCGGATCCGCTGCTCCTCGTCGAGCTGCAGCGGTGCCGCGCCGGTGAGCTGCTGCCACAGGGCGGTGGCCTGCTGCGCGGTGCTCTGGAAGCCGTCGCCGAGGACGGCGTGCAGGAGGCTGGTGTAGAGGGCGATGGACGGGATGGCCGTGGAGGCCTGGGTGACGGCCGCGCCGGCGACCACGGTGTGGGCCCGGCCGCCGAGCGGGGCGAGGTCCTGCTGGAGGCGGCGGGCGGTGTCCTCCAGGTGCCGCTTGGCCGCGCCGATGGTGCCGGCCCGGTAGATCGGCGCGGTGAGGTCGGAGCCGACGTAGGTCAGGGCCACCGTGTGGAAGCCGTCCCGGACGAGGCCGCGGTCCGTCAGGGCGTCGATCCACAGCTTCCAGTCGGCGCCGCCCATGACCTGCACGGTCGCGTCGCGTTCCGGGTCGGCGGCGGGCGCGAGTTCGAGTGAGCCGACGAGCGGGGTGGCGCCGTCGAACTGCAGGGTCTTGGCCCGGTAGGCGGAGCCCAGGGGCTTGATCACGGAGTGGTGGACCTCGCCGGTGCCGGGGTCGGTGCGGCGGGGCGCGGCGACGCTGTAGACGAGGTAGTCGACCTTGCCGTACCGGGTGGCGAGGTGGTCGAGCGCCTCGTCCTTGGCGGCGGCGGAGAAGGCGTCCGCGTTGAGGAACGCGAAGCCGCCGTCCGTCCCGGCGAGCTCCGCCGCGCGGGCCGTCCGGTACCAGCCGGCGGAGGCGGTGCGGCGTTCGGTCTCGGGGGCCTCGAACGCGATGCCGAGCCCGCGCATGCCGTACGTGCGCAGCGCGGCGACGGTCGCGGCGAGGCCGTAGCCGGCGCTGGAGCCGATGATCAGGGCGACGGGCCCGTCCGCGGCGGCCGGGTCCGCGGCCGCCGGGCCGGTGCGTGCGGTGTCGGCGGGTGCGGTGTCGGTGGGTGCGGGGGTGCGCTCCCAGAGCTCGTCGACGACGGCGGCGCAGCCCCCGGGGTGGGAGTTGAGGTAGAGGAAGCCCCGGTTGCCGGGCTTGATCTCGCGGAGGGTCATCGGTGTCCTTCGTGCCTGGTGACGAGCGTCTTTGCCTTCATCCTGTCGGGTGGGCGGGTGCGGGTATGTGGCGACATGCGCCAGGGTCCGCTCGCGAATCTTGTCGGAGCCGTCCCTACGCGCGCGACGCCTTCGTGGGCGACCGCGGCGACGGCCTGTCACCTGCGGTTTCGGGGGAGGACGGTTCGCCGGAACGGCTCTGCGTGGCTGATTGACTCCCCCTCGGACGGGCCGGAGGCTGAATTGATCTGACGCTGCGTCAGATCAATTGATCCGATGGAGGATTGCTGTGAGAAAGAGACCGGTTCCCCGCCGCACCAGACCCCTGATGGCGCTGCTCGGAACGCTGGCACTGGCGGCGGGCGGACTCGCCCCGGCGGCGGCCGCGTACGAGCGGGGAGGCCCGCAGGTGCTGCTCGTGTGCAACGGCAGCACCGCAGCCTGCCCGAGCGGCGCCGCGCAGCAGTACGGGACCATCCAGGCCGCGGTCGACGCCGCACGCGGCGGTGACTGGGTGCTGGTCTGGCCCGGCGTGTACCACGAGAAGGCCACTGCCGAGGCCGGTGTGCTGATCACCACCCCCGGCGTCCACCTCCGCGGGCTCGACCGCAACCGGGTGGTCGTCGACGGCAGCAACGGCAGCGCGGCGCAGCCCTGCCCGGCCGACCCGGCGCTGCAGGACACCACCGGTCGCAGCGGCGTCGTCGTCTCCAAGGCCGACGACGTCTCGGTCGAGAACCTCACCGTCTGCAACTACCTCTCCGGTGCCGACGGCAGCGGCGGCAACGAGATCTGGTGGAACGGCGGTGACGGCAGCGGGCAGATCGGTCTGCACGGCTACCACGGCGCCTACCTGACCGCGACGTCCGGCTTCGGCGCGGCCGACCCGAACGCGTCCATGGCGCAGTACGGCATCTTCGCGTCCAACGCGACGGGCCCGGCGGAGATCGCGCACACCTACGCGTCCAACATGGGCGACTCCGACTACTACGTGGGCGCGTGCCGCGACATCTGCGGGGTGACGCTCCTCGACGCACACGGACAGAACTCGGCGATCGGCTTCTCCGGTACCAACTCGGGCGGCTACACCATCAAGGACTCCGAGTTCGACCACAACCGCAGCGGGATCGTGGCCAACTCGCTCAACAACGACGACGCGCCCCCGCCCCAGAACGGCAGCTGCCCCGGCGCGCCGCAGCGCTCGTGCACGTTCATCGAGCGCAACTTCATCCACGACAACAACAACCCGAACTCCCCGCTCTCCGGGCTGGCGGGCGCGATCGGCGCCGGCATCGAGATCTCGGGCGGCCACGGCGACACGATCCGCGGCAACCGGATCCAGCAGCAGGGCAGTTGGGGCGTCGTCCTGCACGACTTCCCGGACAGCGAGACGCCGCCGCCGCTGAGCACCTGCCAGGGCGGGACGCAGCTGCCCGGCGTCTGCGTCTTCACGTCCTACGGGAACCTGGTGGCGGCCAACGAGTTCACCCGCAACGGCTTCTTCGGCAACCCGACCAACGCGGACCTCGCCAACGAGTCGACGACGGCGCCGCACAACTGCTTCGTCGGGAACCACGGGACCGACGGCGCCGCCCTCACCAGCGACCCGGCGTCGATCCAGAGCCGCACGGTGGACGGTCCGCCCTGCGGTGAGGGTGCCGGGGTCGGCGACGACCAGCTGCTCTTCGGCGAGTTGGTGTGCGCGGCGGGCTTCGGCCCGTGCCCGATCCCGGACGCGGCCTATCCGCAGCGCACCGGTCTCGACCTGGCGCCGCTCACCGCGCAGGCGAGCATGGAGCGCCCGTGCGCGGGACTGCCCAGGAACGCGTTCTGCGCGTAGGTGCCGACCCCGGTCTCGGGGGGGGGGGGCGCGGGGCCCCGCGCCGGCGGGCCCGGGGGGTGGTGGGTTT
>NZ_JBHWGV010000060.1:20815-45933 GCF_042732955.1 Kitasatospora sp. NPDC059747
TCGCGCGGGCGGGCGCCGCCGGCCGCGCGCCCGCGCTGGCCGCCTTGTCATATAGGCGTGGTCAAATCAGGTTAAAGGCCGATTCGTTGACAGTGCGCCCAAAAAGCAGTTCGCCGATCGCGAGGAGATGATGTCGGCGCCCTGTTATGCCGATTCACGGTGATGGATATGGTGAATGGAGCCAGGGGTGCGGAGGAGGCCACAGGTTCGCGTGTGCACCAAAGGGGTGCCGGGTTTCCACTGCCTTCACCTGCGGAGATGGCAGAATGACCCCTTCCGGAGAGGGTATCGAAATCTTCACAATCGGCACTGTCGATTCACAACTGATCGAGGGTAGCGTCGTCGTCGTTCCGATTCCTGAATTGGGGGAAACACGCATGGCATCGAACCGGACCGCGAAGGCACTGCTGGGAATCATCACCGCCGGCGCCATCGGTGTCGGTACCCTCGCCGGTGCAGCGACGGCCGCCGCCGCACCCGCGCAGCAGACCGTCACCCGGACCATCACCATCCAGGCCGTCAACAACCTCGGCCTCAGCACCAGTGAGGCCCAGAGCGTGCAGTGCTACGTCCGCGACGCGGGATTCGACCCCGGCGCGATCGACGGCCAGCTCGGCGGCGGCAGCTGGAGGGCCTGGCAGAGCCTCCTCAACGCCCGCGGATACAACGCCGGGTCCGTCGACGGCCAGGTCGGCCCCAACACCATCAGCGGCCTCCAGCGCTTCCTCGTCGCCTGGAGCTACGACACCGGCGGCATCGACGGCGACGCCGGGCCCAAGACCAGGGCCGCGTGGAAGGCCTTCGCCAACCGCTGGGGAACCTGGTGCTGACCAGCGACTGAGCGCGGGCCCGTCCCGGGAGCGATCCCGAGGCGGGCCCGCGCCGCTATGTCCCGTGCGTGGCGAACTCGACGATCCGGGCCGGCGGCGGCGTCCAGCCGCGCGAGGTGTCGACGACCAGGCAGGGCACATCGAGCGCGATCGGGACCCACGACGCGATCGGCCGCTGCCCCTCGGCGATGCGGCGCAGGAGCTCGGAGTCCGCATGGACCGCCCGTGAGGGCTCCTCGGCGGCCCGACGGGCGATGCGGGTGTGAGCGATCTCGGGATCGACGGTGCAGCGCACGACGCGGACGTCGGCCAGCGGCACGAGCGGCGTCAGACCCGGTCGCCACAGCTTGTCCTGGAAGGCGGCCTCCGCCACCAGGTTCGTCCCCGACCGCACGAGCTCGCCGATGCTGCGGAAGAACGTCTCGAACGTCCGCAGGTCGAGGTCGTCGGCGGGAGCGGCGCCGGCCGCGGCCATCCGCTCCTTGATCTCGTCACGGCACACCAGCGGCCACCCGAGCGCATCGGCCAAGGCATGCGCCAGCGTCGTCTTGCCCGCGCCCGGCGGGCCACTCACGACGACGAGCGCCGGGCGGCGCGGCGGCGTGCCGTCGGGGGTGACTGCGCTGCGCAAGGACGTGCCTTCCCGACCCGCTGCGAACGCGGGCCCACTCGCTGACGATCGCGACCTCGTCGAGGGTCTCACGGGGTCGTAGTTCAGCTCCAGGGCTGTCAACGGTGACGGCCACGAGGCCGCGACCCGTGACTGTCGGCCGCGCTCATGACGGCCCACCGCCGGTGCTGCCGAACCTGGCGCGGTACTCGCTCGGTGTGGTGCCCAGGTGGCGGGCGAAGGCGCGGCGGAGGGTCTCGTCGCTGCCGAAGCCGCTGTGGCGGGCGGCGTTGGTGATGGTGTGGCCGTCGAGGAGGAGTTGTTGTGCGCGGTCCAGGCGGACGCGTTCGACCCAGCGGGCGGGGGTGGTGTGGAGTTCGGTGTGGAAGAGCCGGGTGAGGTGGCGGGTGCTGACGGCGGCGGTGGCGGCCATCGCGGGGAGGCTGTGGTCGGCGGCCGGGTCGGCGAGGACGGCGTCGGTGAGGGCGCGCAGGAGGTCGCCGCGGGCGGGCGGAGTGGCCAGGGCGGTGGAGAACTGGCTCTGGCCGCCCGGGCGTTGGACGAAGACGACGAGTTCGCGGGCGATGTCCCGGGCGACCTGGGCGCCGTGGTCGTGTTCGACGAGGGCGAGGGCGAGGTCGATGCCCGCGCTGATGCCCGCGCTGGTGTGGAACCGGCCGTCGTGGACGTGGAGGGCGTCGGGTTCGACCCGGACCCGGGGGTGGCGTTGCGCGAGGGCGTGGGCGTGGCGCCAGTGGATGGTGGCGCGGCGGCCGTCGAGCAGACCGAGCGCGGCGAGCACGAAGGCGCCGCTGCACACCGAGGCGATCCGCTGCGCCCGCTCGGCGAGGGCCGTGGCCGTGGCGAGGAGGTGTTCGTCGGGGCCGTCGGTCGCGAGGTGGTCGGCTCCGGCGATCACGAGTGTCCCCAGGGGCCCGGCGAAGTCCGGGGCCGGGGTGGTGGTGAGGGCCACGCCGTTGGCGGTGGTCACGGTGTCGCCGTCGGGCGAGACGAGGGTGGTCGCGTAGGGGTGGCCAAAGCGGCCGGCCTGGTGGAACACCTCCATCGGGCCGCTGACGTCGAGCAGGGTGACCCCGTCGAACACGAGGAAGGCGACCTGCCGCGTCATGTCCGAATCCGAGGTGTGCGTGTCTGTACGGACATGGCGCCAGCCTACGCCCCCGGGCGAGTGTGGAGGAGTCCACGAGCGGACCACCGAAGGAGAGGGCCATGACGAACGAGACGGTCGCAGGAGTGCGCATCCCGGACAGCGCCCTGGCGCGCGAGGCGACGGAGCTGGTGCGCGAGGCGGCCTCGCCGCTGCTGTTCGACCACTCGCGCCGGGTGTTCGTGTTCGGGGCGCTGCGCGGTGCCGAGCAGGGCCTGGAGTTCGACCCGGAGCTGCTGTACGTGGGGGCGATGTTCCACGACCTGGGCCTCACCGACCGCTTCGCCCGCACCGACCGGCGGTTCGAGATCGACGGCGCGGACGAGGCCCGCCGCTTCCTGACGGCACACGGCGTGGCCGGCGAGCTCGCGCAGCGGGTCTGGACGGCCGTCGCCCTGCACACGACACCGGAGATCCCGCTGCACATGGCGCCGGAGATCGCCCTCGTCACCCGCGGGGTGGAACTGGACGTCCTCGGCATCGGTTACCACGCCTTGACCGACGAGCAGCGCGCCGCCGTGGTGGCCGCGCACCCGCGGCCCGACTTCAAGAACCGCATCCTCGCCGCGTTCACCGAGGGCATCAGGAACCGCCCCGGCACGACCTTCGGCAACGTGAAGGCGGACGTCCTGGCCCACTTCGTGCCGGGCTTCGAGCGCGGTGACTTCGTCGAGGTGATCAAGGGCTCGGACTGGGCCGAGTAGGACGCGCAGTATCATCCCAGGTCAAGACGGTGAACGAGGCATCCGGAGGGGCGGACCCATGTCGGCCGACGCATGGCCGGAGCTGCTGTTCGGCTCCGAGCAGTTGATCGCGCTGTACACCGGACTGCCGCCCCTGGAGGGCCTGGTGCTCCGGTCGGTGCAGCTGAATCCGCGCGGCGCCGGGGTGACCCTGCGGGTCGAGTTCCCGTGCTTTCCCGACCTCGCTCCGCAGGACTGGACGGACGGGGGCTGCGACCGGTTCGAGGCGCAGGTCGAGTTCACGGCGGTGGAGGAGGACCTGCGGATGCGGGGCCTGCCCGGCGGCACCGTGGTCGACGTCGAGCTGAGCCGCTACCTGCGGGACCGGGAGCGCCGGATGGCGGTCGGGGTGCGCGGGTCGGGGTTCTCGCTGGACTTCACCGCGCACGCCGCGCTCAAGGCGGGGCACCTCAACGCGTACTGCTCCGGCGGCGCCGAACCGTACGCGGCGAAGCGGTGGTTCGTGAGCCCGGTCGATCGACGCCTGTACGGCAGCGTGCTGCCGCCCACGACCGCGAAGGTGTTCTATGGGTGACGGCCACGACTGGTCGGCGGAGTTGGCGAACCCCGGGACGATCCGCGAGGTCCTCGGCGCACCGCCGCCCCTGCTGAGCGACTACGGCCTGGACTCCGTCCTCGTCGACGAGCGCGGCGCGTCCGTCACGTTGCGGTTCTCCGCGTTCGCCGTCCCGGCCGGCGCTGCGGACCTGTGGCGGGAACGCGGCCACAATGCGGTGGAGTTCGTGCTGGTGTGCCTCGGCGCGACGGACTTCGAGGTGGACGCGTGGTCGGGCTGGCCCACGACCCGCGCCACGCTCACGGGGAGGCGGGTCGTGCTCGGCGGGCGGGGCAAGCACGTGTCCTTCGCGGCGGCCGAGATCCGCGCCGAGCCGCCGGTCGGACGGCTCCGGAGCCGGTACGAGTGACGTGGGGGGGGGGGGGGGGGGGGGGGGGGGGGGCCCGCCCGCGCCCCCCCCCGCCCCGCCCCCCCACGACGCGGCCGTTCAATGCCAGTTGCTGATCCTGACGTCGCGCGGAGCGGGCGCGCCCGCACCGGTTTCGAGCTCGGCCTTGAGGCTCATCAGGAACGTGGCCCACTTGGTGCTGCAGTGGTACATGAACTCCACCGGCTCCCTCCAGTCCTCGTGCCGGAACAGCACGATGGTGTAGTCGTCCTCCGGCTTGAGGTCGAAGCGGATGCGGGTGCCGATCCACTCCTCGGGGCCGTCGATGACCTCCCAGAGGACCCGGCGGCCGGGCTCGGTCTCCAGGACCTTCATGTCGAAGCCGCCGGGGCCGAAGCGGAACCGGACCACGCCGCCGGGGCCGGCGTCGCCGTCGGTGTCCTCGGTCCACCAGCTCGCCAGTCCGTCGACCGTGGTCAGGGCCGTGAAGACGGCCTCCGGGGACGCCGTGACACCGATCCGGTGCAGGATGTCCGCCATGGCGGGTACCTCTCTCTCGTATGCGGTTCTCGTGCGGGCTCAGCTCTCCTGGCTGCGCTGGATCGCCTCGGCGATCCGCTTGATGCGCTGCAGGCGGGCGTCCCAGGCGGCGCCGACCGACGACAGCTGGGCTACGGCGCGGGCGAGTTGGGCCTCGTCGACCTGGTAGCGGCGCTCGCGTCCGGAGGGCGTGTCGTGGACGAGCCCGACCCGGCCGAGGACGCCGAGGTGCTTGGCGACGGCCTGCCCGGTGCGCAGTGGTCAGCCCGTGGGCATGCCGATCTGCCGGCGTTCGAGCGCCGAGCGCAGCGTCGCGAGCGCCTGCGCGGCGGCCGTCACCGACGCGTCGTCGAGCGTGTCGCCGATCAGCTCGGCGAGCCCCGCCGTGAACGTCCGCTCGGCCGCGTCGACGAGCTGCGCCCCGTCCTCGGTCAGTGCGAGCAGGGAGGAGCGGCGGTCGGAGGGGTTCGGTCGCCGGGCGACCCAGCCCTGCTTCTCCAGGCGGTCGACGCCCTTGCTGGTCGCCCCGATGCCGACGGCGAACCCGGTGGCGAGGTCCGCCACGCGGGCTCCGGGGTGGTCGCGCAGGTACCGCAGGAACTCGAATTGCGAGGTCACGATGCCGTGCCGGGCGCGGAGCCGGTCGTTGAGCGCGTTGTAGAGCCGCGTCTCGCACCGGACCAGATCGGCGAAGAACTCCGGCAGATCCATCGGCTCGCCCCTCGATTTAGATTCCACGGCATATAGTGTAGCGGCAGGTACTTTCGAGGGGAGCCCATCATGAGCAGGGAACAGCGTGCGCGGATCGACGCGATGCTGCGGCAGCCGCGTCCGGAGAGTCCCCGGACGGTCGAGGAGATCCGGGCCGGATTCGAGGCGCTGATGGCCGGGATGATCGTGCCCGGCACCATCCGCACCACGGAGACGGCGCTCGGCGGCCGGCCCGCCCTCAGGGTCGAGCCGGACGGTGCGCCGCGCGCCGGGACGATCCTGTACTTCCACGGCGGCGGCTGGGTGTACGGCTCGCCCCGGACGGCGCTGTCGCTGACCGGCAACCTCGTGGCCAGGAGCGGCGTCGGAGCGTACTCGCTGGACTACCGGCTCGCCCCGGAACACCCGTTCCCGGCCGCGATCGAGGACACGCTGAGCGCCTACCGGGACCTCCTCGACCGCGGCGAGGACCCGTCGTCGATCGTGTTCGCCGGCGACTCCGCGGGCGGCGGACTCGCCGTCACCGCCTGCCTCGCCGCCCGGGACGCGGGCCTGCCGCTGCCCGCCGCCGTCCTGGCGCTGTCGCCGGGCGTCGACGCGACCCGTACCGGCGACAGCATGGTCACCAAGGAGGACGCCGACCCGATCTTCACCCGCGCGGACCTCGACCGCACCGGTGCCATGTACCTCGCCGGGGCCGACCCGCACCAGCCGCTGCTCAGCCCGGCCGTCTGCGCCGACCTGACGGGCTTCCCGCCGATGCTCGTCCAGGTGGGCGCCAACGAGCTCCTGCTGGACGACTCCACGCGCCTGGCCGCGCGCGCCGCGGCGGCCGGCGTGGACGTCGTCCTGGACGTCACCGCCGACGCGCCGCACGTGTTCCAGGCCTTCGCCGGGGTCCTGGACGAGGCGGACGAGGCACTGGACCGCGCGGCATTCTTCCTCACCCAGCGCCTGCGGAAGGCGAACTGACCAACCGTCAGCCTGTGGTCATCACCCGCGTCGGGTCGCGGTAGACCGCGTCGAGCGCGAGCAGCGCGGCGCCGCGGGTCGTGGCGGTCAGGCCGGTGCGGGAGAGGACGATCTCGCAGCCGCCGGCGTTCGGGGCCATCACGAGGTCGTGGACCTGCTCGGTGACGCCGGGGAGGAGGTGTTCGCCGAAGAAGGCGAAATGGCCGCCGAGGACGACGAGCCGGGGGTTGAGGATGTCGACGAGGAGGGCGATCCCGGGGGCCAGGGCGTCGGCGATGCGGTGGAGGGCGTCGAGCGTGCGGGGGTCCCCGGCCCGGGCGCGGGCGCGCAGTTCGGCGAGGCGGCGCTCGACGTCGATCATCGGGTCCCACACCATGTCGCCGGGGTCGGCGGCGTGGCGCAGGAGGGCGTCGCGGCCGACGGCCGTCTCCCAGCAGCCGCGCCGGCCGCAGGCGCAGGGCTGCTCGGAGGGGACCAGCCGCAGGTGGCCGACCTCGCCCGCGTAGCCGCCGGTGCCGCGCAGGAGCTGGCCGCCGGCGATGATGCCGACGCCGACGCCGGTCTGGCCGGTGACGTGCACGAGGTCGCGGACGCCGGCGGCGGAGGCCGGGACGTACTCGGCGAGGGCGCCGAGCTTGGCGTCGTTCTCCAGGTGCAGTTCGGGGGTGGTCGGGCCGAGGCGCCGGCGCAGGCCGTCGAGCGCCCGGACGCCGCTCCAGCCGATGTTGGAGGCGTACGTGACGGTGCCGGTGGCGAGGTCGACGGTGCCCGGGGTGGCGAGGGTGACGCCGACGACGCGGCCGCCGGCGCGGCGCAGGCGGTCGGCGCCGCGCGCGATCAGCCGGGCGGCGGTGTCGAGGACGGCGTCGGGGCCCGCGGCGCGGACGTCGAAGGGGACCCGCTTCTCGGCGGTGACCTCGCCCTTGAGGTTGACGGCGAGGAGGCTGACGTAGTCGACGTCGATCTCGGCGCCGATGCCGTGGACGCCGGTGCCGTCGATCTCGACGCTCTGGCCCGGGCGGCCGACGGTGGTGCGGTCGCGCTCGGTCCCGCCCTCGCGGATGAGGCCGCCCTCCAGGAGTTCGGCCGTCAGGTTGGAGACCGTCGCCTTCGGCAGGCCGATGTCGTCGGCGATCCGGGTGCGGGTGCGGGGGCCGTCGTCGCGAAGGAGGCGCAGCACGAGCCCGAGGTTGGCGCGGCGGGAGGAGGAGCGGTCGCGGGCGACGGCCGGTCCGGCCATCGCCAGGTTCCGGACGCCGTCGCCGTCGTGTGCGGCTCCCATCGCTCGCTCCTTCTCCCTTGACTTCGGCCCGAGTTGGTTCAAACAATAACCGAACGAATTCGCAGTGCCCAGGTTCCCTCAGTACCTCACCGAGGAGGCGCACGTGAAGCCAAGTCCCGTCACCACCACGCTCGTTGCCGCGCTGGCCGCCGTCACCGCGTCGACCCTGCTGGCCGGCTGCTCCTCCGGATCGTCCGGCGGCGCGCCGGGATCGGCGGCCGCGGGCGGCACGGTCGAGCTGGAGTTCTGGGGCTGGGCCCCGGGCTACGACCAGGCGGTCGCGAAGTTCAACGCGTCCCACCCGAACGTGCGGGTGACGTTCGGCAAGACCGCGTCCGGCTCCAAGGGCGGGTACACGAAGATGCTCACGGCGGCCAAGGCGGGCAACGCGCCGTGCCTGGCCCAGGTCGGGTACGAGACCCTGCCGAGCTTCGCCGCCGCGGGCGCCCTCACCGACATCTCCAGGTACACCGGGGACGCCAAGTCCCAGTTCGCCGAGTGGACGTGGAAGCAGGTGACGATCGGCGGGCAGACCTACGGGATCCCCGTCGACACCGCGCCGATGGCGCTGTTCTACCGCAAGGACCTGTTCGCCGAGTACGGCATCACGACGCCCCCGGTCACGTGGGACGAGTACGCGGCCGACGCCGCCAAGGTGCACGCCGCCGACCCGACCGTCTACCTCGGCGACTTCGGCAACGACGCCTACAACTACGCCGGTCTCGCCTGGCAGGCGGGCGCCAAGTGGTTCGGCACCGGGAACGACCAGTGGCAGGTGAGCCTCGACAGCGCCGCCAACAAGAAGGTGGCCGGCTACTGGCAGGACCTGCTCGACCGGAAGCTCCTGAAGGCGGACCCGAGTTACGACCCGTCGCTGTACGCGGACCTGACGGACGGCAAGATCCTGTCCGACGTCAACGCGGTGTGGAACGCTCCCACGCTGGCGGCGAGCGTCAAGAGCGGCGCCGGTCAGTGGGCGGTGGCGCCGATGCCCGTGTGGGACGCCGCCAACCCCGCCTACGGCAACGACGGCGGCTCGGCCACCGCCGTCCTCAAGGGCTGCGCCCACCCCAAGGAGGCGGCCGAGTTCGCCACCTGGATGAGCACCGACCCCGGCAGCGTGGGCGACCTGATCACGGTCACGGGCATCTACCCGGCCGCGACCTCCGGGCTCGCCAACCCCGCACTCGGCAAGCCCGATCCGTTCTTCGGCGGACAGGTGATCTTCGACGTGTTCCGGGCCGCGAGCGCGCACATCGCCACCGACTGGCAGTGGGGGCCCACCATGACCCAGACCTCCACCGACCTCGGCGACGGGCTCGGCAGGGCGGGCACCGGCGGCGCGACCCTGCCCGGCGTGCTCGCGGACGTGCAGGGCAGGACGGTGGCCGGCCTGAAGCAGCAGGGCCTCGCCGTCGCCGGCGGCTGACCACCCGTCGACCCGGCCCCGCGCCACCCCCACGGGCGCGGGCCCGTCATGGTCACTCCCCGAGGAGGCAGCACGCCCATGAAGACCGTCCACGCCGGGCGGACAGCAGCGCGGAAGTCCCAGCGGGGCTCCGGAGGCCCCCGTCGCCACGGCCGGACGGCGGCGCTGTTCCTGGCCCCCTTCCTGCTGCTGTTCACCGCCCTCTACCTCGCGCCCATCGGCTACACCGTCCACCAGAGCCTCTTCCGGATGCACCGCTCCGGGCTCGGCCTCACCGCCCCCACCCAGGTGTTCGCCGGCCTCGGCAACTACGCGACGGCGCTGGGCGATCCGGCGTTCCGCGGCTCGCTGCTGCGGGTGCTGCTGATCGGCGTCGTGCAGGTGCCGGTGATGCTGCTGCTGGCCCTGGCGCTCGCGCTGCTCCTGGACGCCCGGTCGACCCCCTTCAAGCGGTTCTTCCGGCTGGCCTTCTTCCTGCCGTACGCGCTGCCGGGGGTGGTCGGCGCGATCATGTGGTCCTACCTGGTGGCCCCCGGGCTCAGCCCGATCACCGCCGCGGGCGACCACCTCGGCCTGCACCTCGATCTGACGTCCGACGGCATGCTGGGCCCCACCATCGGCAACATGCTCACGTGGGGCTGGACCGGCTACAACATGCTGATCCTCCACTCCGCCCTCCAGTCCATCCCGCCGGAGATCGGCGAGGCCGCCCTGATGGACGGCTGCTCGGCCCTCGGCGTCGCGTGGCGCATCAAGGTGCCGATGATCCGGCCGGCGCTCGTGCTGACCACGGTGTTCTCCATCATCGGCACCGCCCAGCTCTACAACGAGCCGGCGATCCTGCACACCGTGGCGCCGAACCTGAGCAGCACCTACACGCCCATCTACGCCGCCCACAACGCCGTGGACGCCGACAACTTCAACCTCGCGGCCACCGAGTCCGTCGTCCTCGCGGTGCTCGCGTTCGCGCTCTCCTTCGGCTTCCTCAAGCTCGTCCAGCGCCGGGGGGTCGCGCGGTGACCACCACCCCCGGGCGTCAACCCGCCTCCCGCTGGATCGTGTTGGGCGTGCTGCTCCTCGCCTCGGTGTACTTCCTCGCACCGGTGTGGTGGTTGCTCGTCGCCTCGACGAAGACCAGCAGCGGGCTGTTCTCCGGAAACGGCTTCTGGTTCGGCGACTTCGCGCTCCTCGACAACCTGGACCAGGTGTTCACCCGGCAGGGCGGCATCTACTGGGAGTGGCTCGGCAACAGCGCCCTCTACGCCGTCGGCGGCGCGGGCGTCAGCACGCTGATCTCCGCCATGGCGGGCTACGCGCTGGCCAAATACCGCTTCCGCGGGCGGGAGTTGACGTTCAACGGCGTGCTCGCCGCCGTGCTCGTCCCGCAGCCGCTGCTGGCCGTGCCGCTGTACCTGCTGTTCTCCCGACTGCACCTGGTCAACAGCTACTGGGCGGTGCTGCTGCCCAGCATGGTC
Organism: Kitasatospora sp. NPDC059747; assembly: GCF_042732955.1. Lineage (NCBI taxonomy): Bacteria > Bacillati > Actinomycetota > Actinomycetes > Kitasatosporales > Streptomycetaceae > Kitasatospora > Kitasatospora sp. NPDC059747. The sequence goes on from NZ_JBHWGV010000060.1 coordinate 31,481, forward strand.
AGCCCGTTCGGGGTCTACCTCGCGCGCATCTACGCCGCCGCTTCCGTACCGGACGAGCTCATCGAGGCCGGGCGGATCGACGGCGCCGGCGAACTGCGGATCTTCGCCACCATCGCGCTGCGCGTGATGTCGCCCGCGCTCGTGACGGTGTTCCTGTTCCAGTTCGTCGCCATCTGGACCAACTACCTGCTCCCTGTGCTGATGCTGGCCGACGACCACCTCCAGCCGGTCACCGTCGGCGTCGTCGGGTGGCAGTCCCAGCGGGCGATCGGGCCCGGGGCGCCGCCGCTGAACGTCGTCGTCACGGCGGCCATGGTGTCGGCGATCCCGCTGGTCGTCCTGTTCCTGTCCCTGCAGCGATTCTGGCGCGCCGGCCTCACCGCCGGCAGCACCAAGTGAGGAGGCCCGCCGTGCCCGCCAGGTACCACCTGCGGTTCCAGCTCCACGCTGCGTCCGACGTCGCCGAACTGGTCGAGTTCTGCCGGGAGTCGGGGGTCGACGAGGTCGTCCTGCTGCTCGGGGCCGAGGAGTTCCACGCCGGGCACCCGTCCGGTGCCGCCGAGGACCGGCTGTACGAGACCGCCCGAAGCGCCTCGGAGGCGCTCCGGGCGGCCGGGCTCGACGTCAGCCTCAACCCCTGGGTGACGGCCGGGCACGCCGACCGTGGGCGCGTCGGCCGGCTGGGCTTCGCCCCGATGGTCGGCCCGACCGGGACGGTCGCCACCGCCCAGGCCTCCTTCGCCTGCCCGCGCTTCCGCTCGTGGATCACCGCCCACTACGGCCGGTTCGCCGAGCTCGTACCCCGGGTGCTGTGGCTGGAGGACGACTTCCGCTACCACAACCACGCGCCGCTGGGGTGGGGTGGCGGATTCGAGCCGCTGATGCTCGACCGGCTGGCGGAGGCGGTGGGGGAGACGGTGACCCGGGAGCAGGCCGTCGCCGCGGTGACGGCCCCCGGCGATCCCCACCCCTGGCGTGTGCAGCTTCAACGGGTCTGGCGAGAAGCGCAGTTGGAAGTGGCCGAGGCGATCGCGAAGGCCGTCGCCGAACGGTCGGACGGGCGGACGCAGCTCGGGCTGATGAGCTCCGAGCCCGGAGTCCACTCCGTCGAGGGACGCGACTGGCCGGCCCTGTTCGACGCGCTCGCCATCCACGGACGCGTCTCCCACCGGCCGCACTTCGCCCGCTACTCCGACGCGCCGGGGCGCGAACTGAGCTTCTCCGTCTGGATGCTGGAGGTGCAGCGGGCACAGCGGCCCGCACACGTGCGCAGCGAACCGGAGGTCGAGAACTGGCCGCACACCGCGTGGTCGAAGTCCGACGCCCAGACGTGGTCCGAGCTCGTCGCCGCCCAACTCGCGGGCTCGGACGCGCTGTTCCTCAACGTCCACCCGATGCAGTCCGGCCGGGCCGGGCGCTTCCCGCGCGTGGCCGAGTTGCTGCGCAGGTCGCGGCCGGCGCTCGACCGCGTGGCGTCGAAGGGGGACACCGTCGGTGTGGCGCTGCCGGTGCGGCAGGACGCGGCCGCCCACGTGCGGACCGTCCGCGGCGGGGACCTCGCCGACCTGGCCGTCGACCCCGGCCCGGCGGCGGACTTCCTGCTGCGGTACGGCGTCCCCGTGACGGCCGGGGACGCGCCGGTGCGGGTGCTGTTCGGGCAGGTGGCGTGGGCGTACGGCGACGCGGAGCTCCGGCGGATGCTCGGCGGGGGACTGCTGCTGGACGGCACGGCGGCGCGCATCCTCGACGAGCGGGGGTTAGGGAAGCTGCTCGGCGTGACGGTCGAGGAGGTGGTGGGGAGGGAGTCGGCGTCCGCGCCGGGCCCGTACGCGCTGGAGCGCCACGGCGACGTGTTCCTGAGCGTCAACGGCCAGCCCGCACTCGCCCGGCTCCGGCCCGCGGCGGACACCGAGACCTGGACGGAGATCCTGACCCCGGACCTACGGGTGTGGGGCCCGGGCCGGTGCGTCCACACCAATGAACTCGGCGGCCGGATCTGCGTCTTGGCCGCGACGGCGGTGGACCTGCTGCCGTACGACGACGACGGGCAGCAACTGCTGCACGAGATGGTCCGGTACCTGGAGGGCGAGGACCCGGCCCTGCCGCTGGTGACCGGCGGCCCCCACCTGATCCCCCACCTTTCCCGCACCCCCGACGGTCTGCGCCTCGCCGTGGCCAACGGCAGTGCCGACCCGGCGCACGTCCGCATCCACCTGCCCGGCACCCCCACCGGAGCGGAGGCGACGCTGCTCCGCCCGTTGGCTGCCCCGGAGCCCGTCCCGGCGGTCGTGACCGACGGCCTCGTCGAGTTCGGCGCACCGCTGCCGCACCGCGGCTGGCTTCTGGTCGAGTGGCCCCGAAGCCGGCGTTCGGCGGCGTCGGCGCGGGCGCGCCGGTAGGCGGCTCCTGCGGCGTCCGCCCGGTGCCCGGCCTCGCCCGGCGCACCGCGACCCGCGTCCCGCCGGAGTGGTGCCGCCGATCGGTCGCCGGAGCGGTTGCGCGGGGAATCAGCGGATGCTGGCCCAGTCGACTTCCGGTTCTTCGACCGTGTCGATCACCGGGGACTTCTCCTCCGGGGTCCCGCCGTAGCGCCATCGACCGTCGATATGAACATTGAGAATCACTGATCACCTGTACCGTCAGGGAGCCGCGGCCTCGTGGCCCGGATCGTATCGGCGGCCCGGTGCAGCTCGGCGAGGACCGTCCGGACGGCCTTGCGCGCGGTGCGCTCGGGCCGGTGAAGCACGTCGACGTGCCGTCGGGCCTGGACTCCGCTCAGCGGCCGGAGGACGACGTCGGGGTGCGGGCGGGCGGTCCAGCGCGGCATCAGGGCCAGCCCGCCGCCGGCGGCCACCACCTCGGCGACCACCGCGAATTCGTTGATGCGGTGGACGATGTCGAGCCGGCGGTTCGCGACGCTGGCGATGGCCTCGATGGTGGCCATCAGCGGGAAGCCGTCGTGGACCGTGATCCACGGCTGGTCGGCCACGTCCTGCGGTGAGAGTCGCGGCCGGGAGGCCAGCGGGTGGCCGGCCGGCAGGGCGACGTCGAGGGGCTCGCGCAGCAAGGTGTGGGCGATCACGGTGCGCGGCCAGGGCGGGGCGTGGTCGAGGCGGTGAGCGAGCACGAGGTCGTGGTCACGGGTGAGGGCGGGGAAGCGGTCCTGGGCGACGTCCTCGTCGGACAGCGCCAGACGAGGGTGACCGGCGCCGGCGAGGCCGCGTAGCAGGAGCGGGAAGAACGCCGACCCGGCGCTGTGGAACGCCGCCACCGAGACCTCGCCGTCCGGTTGTTCCACGAAGTCGGTGACGGTGTGGCGCGCCCTGGCCAGAGCGCTCTCCACCTCGATGGCCGCCGCCGCCAGGGCCCGCCCGGCGTCCGTCAGCACCACCCGGCGCCCGGCGCGTTCGGTGAGCGGGACGGGGATCGAACGCTGCAGCAGCCTCAGCTGTTGCGAGATGGCCGACGGCGTCACGTGCAGCGCCTCGGCGACCGCGGTGACGCTCCCCAGCTCTCCCAGTTCCCGCAGGACCCGCAGCTGTCTCTCATCCACGCCGACAGTGTAGGGCTGCTACAGGTTCGTTGAAGAAGTTGGTGGTGGCCTTCAATTCCCTGGTCGGGCAGCGTAGGGGCATGCCCATTGCCCGCCGCACCGATGCGGTACTCCTCCTCGTCGCACTCGTCTGGGGCTCCAGCTATCTGGCGGCCAAGACGGCCACCGCCGCGCTCCCGGTCCTGGTGGTGCTGTTCGCCCGGTACGCGATCTCCGCGCTCGCGTGCGGCGCCCTGGTCGCCTTCGGCCGCCGGGGGCGGCGCTTCACCCGCGACGAGGTGCGCACCGGGTCCGTCCTGGGCGTCACCCAGGCGGCCGTCCTCGTGCTGGAGACCTACGGGGTGGCGCACACCAGCGCCGCCAATGCCGGACTGATCATCAGCCTGACCATCGTGCTCACCCCGCTGATGGACCGCAGTGCGGGCCGCCGCCTGCCCGCGACGTTCTTCCTCGCCGCCGGCCTGTGCGTCCTGGCCGTCGGGCTGCTGAGCTCCAGCACCGGACTGCACGTGCCGCGACTCGGGGACGCCCTGATGCTCGCCGCCGCGGTCGTCCGGGCCGGGCACGTCGCGCTCGTCGGACGGCTGACCGCCGGTCGGCCCGTGGACCCGCTCCGCCTGACGAGCGTCCAGACCGTCGTCGGTTCGGCCCTGTTCCTGCCGGCGGCCTTCGGCCACCTGCCCGACCTGGCCCACGGCAGTGTCACCACCTGGACCCAGCTGGTCTACCTCGCCCTGTTCTGCAGCGTGTTCGCCTTCCTCGCCCAGACGCAGGCGGTGCAGCGCACCTCCGCCAGCCGGGCGAGCCTGCTGCTGGGAACCGAACCGATCTGGGCCGTCGCCATCGGGTTCGGCCTCGGCGGCGAACGGCTCACCCTCTGGGCCGCCCTCGGCGCCGTGCTGATGATCGCCGGGACCTACTGGGGACAGGCCATCGAACGCACCCACCGCGCCGCGGCCCAGACCGTGAAGGAGGACCCGGCGCGCCGGGCGACGACACCTGTCAGCGCCTGATCGCCCCGTTCGGCACCACCGGGACCCCGTACCGGCTCATCGACCACTGACCGGACGGCACCACGGAGCCGGTCAGCGCCCGGCGCGGGCACCCGTCTCCCCGGCGGCGAAGCGGGGGCCGGTGCGCGGCCGGGCACGAAAGCCTGTGGATCCGTGGCTCGTTGCCGTGATCGAGTTCCGGTAGGGCATCCGTTCCGGAGGAAATTCGGTGGCCGGTCTGCCCGTGGCGTGGCAGGGTGGCGGCCATGACGTCGATCCGAAGGGGCGATGCCGCGTAAGTCGCCCGGCGCCGTGCGCGCCCAGACGCGGTGGATCCGGGCCCGGTCCCGAGAGTTCAGTCAGGTTCGAGACTTGCGACGAGGCGCCCAGGGCGCTGTCAGGCGCCTTGAGGCCCAAAGGTTCCGGCCCGGCTTCCTGAGCGATGCGCTCGGCCGGTACGAGCAATTCCTGCGCCGGCCTGGCCGATGGCTCTACGTGGTGCTGGAGGATTGCGAGTGCCACGACGTGTTCGGGAGCCGGGACGATCTGCAGGCCATGCTCGATGCACTGCCGTCGGCCGCACGCCGTGAACTGAGCCGGATCGTGGCCAGGCTCGACGCGGAGTTCGAGCGTCGTACCCTGCCGGATCCGTACGCGTCCTCATGGTTGACTCACCATCGGTCGCCGAGCCTCCCCTGGTGGCGCCGGCGGTTGACCGTTTGGTGGCACGAGACCTGACTCGTACGGCGGGGTTCACGGAACCGACGACTCCGGCGGCAGGGCGGTCAGGGGCCGCCTCGGATGAGGCCGCAGGCGCGCCGGATGCCGCCGGCCGCGCTCTGCCGGTCGGGGTTTCGGGTGGCGTGTTCCTGGCAAAGTACTTCAACCATGGGCTTATCACCGGTCGCCGGGCATCCCGCTGTCGCCGTCTTCCGCGAACCCCGAGCCGGACGGCCAGTTCCGGTGCTGGGCCCGCGAGTTGACGCCGAGGCGGGGCGGACCGCGCGCGTGCTGGCCGGGGTGGCGACCCACGGCCGGCCTGTCGAGCGGGCCCTCGCGCTACGGCAGGCCACCGCGGCTGCAAATGAGTTGGTGGCCGCGCTGTCGGCTCTGGGCCCGGTGCCGGCCGGTGAGGACCTCCCGGCGGAGTCGACCAGTCAGTCCTACTTCCGGGTCCGCGAGGTCGAGCTGTCGGATCAGCAGGCCGCCCTGCACGGCACCCTGGTCGTCCACCGCGGCCTGGAAGACCTGTGCGACGCTCCGCTGTCGGGAGCCGACCTGGCGCTGGAACTCGCGGGCATGCGGCAGTCGGTGCTCGACCTCACCGGCGCAGCACCGGGCGACGACCCCGAATCCGTCCCGCCGATCGCCGCTCCCGAGCCCGGTGCGGGGCCGTCGTTGGAGAGCGCGTGGAGCGCCCGGTGGCTCATCGGGCATCAGGTCCACGTCCTGTTCAACGTCTGCGCCGCGGTCGCCGTGGCCGATGCAGCACGCCAACTGCGGGACGGCGACGGCGATGGCGCGCTGCTGCGCCTCGCGGATGCGACGGTGTACGTGCGCGGCTTCCCGGCGGCCATGAACCACGCGAGTACGATCCCGGCCGACTACTACATGGCGGCGATACGCCGGACCATGGCGCCTCCGTCGACGGACGTCCCGTTGAGCGGGCGCCAGCACCGCGGCTACAAGCTGTTCCGGGCGGCGATGAAGGATCTGCTCGCGCTGGTGCCCGACTCCTACGGGCAGCTCGTGGCCCGCGCCCCCGAGCTGGCCGAGGCGCGGGGCGCCCTCCTGGAGGCCGACATCGTCGACGCCGAACGGCACGTCACCCTCGCGTACTCGATGGTCCATCTGCGGCGCTCCATCGCTCAGCGGCCCGAAGGCCCCGACAACGCCGTCGCCGAACTACGGCTCATGCGCCATCGCCGCGCGGCCCAGTACGCCCCCCTGATCCGGTTCGGGGACCACTACATCGCCGGCGCCGTGGCCGACCTGCGCCACTCCTGAACCCGCGCCGTCCGCCGTCCGCACCCCCGGCAGGAGACCCTGATGCCCGAGACGACGCCCGGCACCGTCCAACCCGCTGCGGCGGCCGACTGGGAGCTGGATCCGGCCGATGCCGACGCGTGCGAGCGGCTGGCCCGCACCGTGTGCACCAGCGGGAACGACCAGGTCGACAGCCCCGAGTGGGTGGAACGGGCCCGGGACGCCTGGGAGGACCTCCCGCTACCACTGCGCCGCGCGGTGCGCCGGTTCCGAAGGCACTCCGGCCCGCAGGGCACCTTGGTGATCGGCGGCCTGCCCGTCGACCGGGCGGCCCTGCCGGCGACGCCGGCCGTACCCGGCTCGGTCCAGCGCCGGGCGACCGTGCCGGCCGCGGTGCTCACGATGGTGGCCTGCGGGCTCGGCGAGCCGCTCGCCTACCTGGCCGAGAAGTCCGGCGCCCTCGTGCAGGACGTCGTGCCCGTGCCCGGACAGGAGACCTTCCACGGAAACGCCGGTTCGGTGCCGCTGTCCTTCCACACCGAGAACGGCTTCCACCCCCACCCGCCCGACTACGTGGTCTTCCTGTGCCTGCGCGCCGACCACGACCGGATCGCCGGCATGCGCGTCGCCGGCCTCCGCGAGGCGCTGCCGCTGCTCACCCCGGCCGGCCGCCGGGCCCTGTTCGCACCGGAGTTCATCACCACGCCACCACCCTCCTTCGGCCCCGACACCGCCGGGGGCACGCCCGATGCCGAACCCCGACCGGTGCTGTCCGGAGCAGCCGAGGATCCCGACATCCGCATGGCCCAACTCGTCACCACCCCGCTCACCCCTCGGGCCGCCGCGGCGCTGGCCGAATTCGGGCGCGCCTGCGAGGCCAGCGCCCGCACCCTGCGCCTGACACCCGGCGACCTGGTCGTCATCGACAACCGCGTCACCGTCCACGGCCGCACCGCCTTCCGGCCTCGCTACGACGGAGCGGACCGCTGGCTGCAACGGACCTACGTCACCACCGACTTGCGGCGCTCCCGCGACCACCGCCCCCACGACGGCCACGTACTCACCCGCTGACCGGGGGGTGCAAGGGGTTTTCGCCGACCGGCGGCCTCGCAGGCTGTCAAGGCGCCGAGATCGGTCAGCCGTGATCGCGATCCGGTCACCGGTGGATGATCTCCGCTCGGCGGCCTCGGCGGCCTCGTAGCGTCGCGGCTTCGGAACAAATGCTGGAGGGTTCATGACAACCATCGATTCCCTGCCCGCGTCACCCGTCGAGCAGCGGACCAGCGATGCACTCGTGGTCCTGCCGACCCCGGCGGCGGTGACGGCCCCGCAGGGAGGCCGTGCGGAACGCGGCATCACCCGGGAACGCGTGGGCTCGCGCGGGCTCTGCCTGAGCCGCCTGGTGATTCCGCCGCTGACGACGGAGCAGGCGCACCTCCACGCGGACCACGAGACCGCGATCTACGTCGTCAGCGGGGAGATCGAAGTCCGGCACGGCGAGCGGCTGGCGGAGGTCACCGTCGCGGGTCCGGGCGACTTCGTCTACATCCCGCCCAGCGTGCCCCACCAGCCGATCAACCGCAGTCGGACCCAGGAGGTCGTCGTCCTGGCCGCGCGCACCGACCCGCACGACGTCGAGAGCCTGGTGCTGCTGCCCGGCGCGCCGGACTGACCTCGCACCAACCACCCGCCGGGCGTGTGGACGTCAGTGCCAGGCCGCCAGGTCGACGACGCGGGTGAGGGCGGGTGCGTGTTCGACGGTCCGTCGGCGCTCCGCGTCGCCGACGGTGAGGATGACCAGGCCGGCGAGCGCGCTCCAGTCGGCGTGGCCGGCCGAGGGGAGCAGCACGGCGTAGGGGTGGCCGGAGACGTGGATGGGCAGGCCGCCCGCCCAGCGGTCGTCGGTGATCTGTTCGTGGGCGAGCCGGGCGGGTCGTCCGCTGTCCTCCTCCGTCCATCGGGCGGCTGCGGCTTCCAGCCGCCATCTGCGTCCGAGTGGCATGGCGGTCCGCCAGTCCTTCCCCACCACCTGGCCGGCGTGCCGTTCGCGCCGGCGCTGCTGGTCTCGTTCCTTGCGCTTGGTCCGGTGGCGCTGGTCGGCGTCGGCGTGCGCGGCCGCCTGCTCGACGTAGCGCGGCGCGGTCCACAGCACCCGGTGGTCGTCCTCGCCGGCGGGCACCCGGTGGGGGATGACGCGGCGGCCGAGGACCCAGGCGACGAAGTCGTCCAGCGGGGCGGTGACGGTCTTCCATTCGCCGTGGCCGTGCGGGCATCGGCACTTCTTCCGGCACGGGGTGACGGTGAACCGGCTCAGTCCGGTGCCCGCGGTCCACTGGTCGGCGGCGCCGGGCCGGGGCGTCGAGACGACGATGGACGGGACGGCGCCGACCCACGTTCGGGCGGACAGCGTCACCCAGCAGGCATCGATGCCGTCGGCGGCGTACCGGTCGGTGCGCTCGCGGACCTCGCCGCGGGTGATCGGGGAGAGCTGCGCCTCCCACGCCATGCGGTGGGCGCCGTCGGGGGAGGAGACCATGACGTCCGCCCGCCACGTGCCGTCCGGAGCGCGGACTTCGAGGTCGGCGTACCAGCCGGCGGCCCGTGCGGCGTGTGCGAGCTGCAGCTTCACGAGGTGGTGCTCCATGCTCTCCTGTGCCAGCGCGCAGGTGGGTGCTCCGCGGTCGTGGGCGAAGAACCGCAGCCCGGTCGGCGAGACCTTCGCGTGGAGACCGTGTCCGCACTCCGGGCACGCGAGCGGCACGCGCGGTCTCGCGCGGTGTACCGCGGTCCACGCCCACCCGCAGCCGAGGTCGTCCCGCGTCGCGTCCAGTCGGCCCCGATCTCCGTGCACCGCGGTGAACGCCACGGAGCCCTCCCCTCTCCCTGCAGCCCGTGCCCCCGTGCTGCCGCCCCGGCGTCAGTCCTTCCCGGCCCGCCGGGCGTTCATGACCGCGCCTTCGTGATCGCACGATTGTGCCAGGCGGCGAGACCGGTGGGTTCCGGCTCGGATACAGCAGGGGAGGACCGGAAGCGCACCCTCAAAGGCCCGGGCCGGCTTCTACGCCCGCACCTCCCGTTCGTCCGTCCGCCGCTGCGGCCGCGCGCTGCGCCCACACCGGGGGACCATGGAGCTGCGGAGGTGCTCGGCCGGTGAGGCGGTGAGTTCGGCGGCGGTGGGTTCGGCGGAGGCGGTGGGTTCGGCGGTGGCGGTGGGTTCGGCGGTGGATTCTTCGGCGGCGGTGGGTTCGGCGGTGACCGGGAAGCTGCGGGTGTACCTGGGAGCGGCGCCGGGGGTCGGGAAGACCTACGCCATGCTCGCCGAGGGCCGCCGGCTGCGCGACGGCGGGCTGGACGTGGTGGTCGGCCTCGTCGAGACCTACGGCCGCCGGGGGACGGAGGAGCAACTGGCCGACCTGCCGGTGGTCCCGCGCCGCCGCGTGCCGTACCGGGGGATCGAGCTGACCGAGCTCGACCTCGACGCCCTGCTCGCCCGCCGGCCCGCGCTCGCGCTGGTGGACGAGCTGGCGCACACGAACGTCCCGGGCAGCCGCAACCCCAAGCGCTGGCAGGACGTGCAGGATCTCCTGGACGCCGGGATCGACGTGGCGACGACGCTGAACATCCAGCACCTGGAGAGCCTGAACGACGTGGTCGAGCAGATCACCGGCATCGTCCAGCGGGAGAAGATCCCGGACGAGGTCGTCCGGGCCGCCGACCGGATCGAGCTGGTGGACCTCAGCCCCGAGGCACTGCGCACCCGGATGGCGCAGGGCGACGTCTACGCGGCCGACCAGGTCGACGTGGCGCTGGACAACTACTTCCGGGCCGGGAACCTCGGCGCGCTGCGCGAGCTGGCGCTGCTCTGGCTGGCCGACCGGGTGGAGGAGGAGCTCGCCGACTACCGGGCCCGGCACGGCATCCGGGCGCCGTGGGAGACCAAGGAGCGCATCGTGGTGGCGCTGAACGGTGCGCCGCAGGGCGAGCACCTGATCCGGCGGGGCGCGCGGACGGCCACCCGGGTGCACGGTGTCCTGATCGGCGTGCACGTCCGCGCGGACGACGGGACCCTCCAGCGGGAGCCGCCCGCCCTGGCGGGCCAACGGGTGCTGCTGCGCGAGCTGCACGGCACCTATGTCGAGATCACCGGCGACGACGTGGCGGGAGCCCTGGTCGACTTCGCCCGGACGGAGAGCGCCACCCAGATCCTGCTCGGGCCGACCAGCCGCTCGCGGCTGCGGGAGCTGGTCAGCGGTTCGGTGATCAACCGGGTGATCCGGCTGGCCGGTCCGATCGACGTCCGGGTGCTGCCGCCGCCCGGGCCGGACCTGCTGGCGCTGCCGCGCGGGCCGCGGCCACGCCGGCCCGCCTTCGTCACCGCCCGGCGGCGCCGGTTCGGGTGGCTGCTCGGACCGCTCGGTGCGGTGGCGGTGGCGAGCGCGCTGTCGCCGCTCCGGGTCTCGCTCGGCCCGTCCGGTGCGCTGCTGTGCCTGCTGCTGGTGGTGGCCGGGGTCGCCCGTCTGGGAGGGCTCGCACCGGCTGCGGCCACCACCGTGGCCTCGGCGCTGGCGGCGGACTGGTTCTTCACGACGCCCTGGCACAGCCTGGTGGTCGAGCGGGCGGCTGATGCCGGGGTCCTGGCGGTGTTCCTGGTGGTCGCCGGGATCATCAGCCACCTGATCGACGGGCTGGCCCGCCGCTCCCAGCAGGCGACCCGCGCCCGCGCGGAGGCGCAGGCGCTCGCCCGGCTGGCGGGGGAGTCGGTGCAGGACGGGGAACGCGCGCTGCCCGAGCTGCTGGAGGGGCTGCGGCTGGCGTTCGGCCTGTTCGCGGCGGGCATCCTGGCACGCGACGGCACGGGCTGGCGCCCGGACGCGACCGCCGGCGGGCCGCTGCCGGGTCGGCCGCAGGACGCGGCGTTCGCGGCCGAGCTGGACCCGGACACCGTCCTGGTGCTGGCCGGCCCGACCCTGAGCGAGGAGAACACCCGCCTGCTCGGCCCCTTCGTGACCCAGCTGCGCCTGCTCCGGGAGCTGCAGCGGGTGACCGCGCAAGCGGCGTCGGCACAGGCGATCGCCCGCACCGACGCCCTGCACACCACTCTGCTGGAGGCCGTGGCCCACGACCTGCGTGAGCCGCTGGCGGGGATCAAGGCGTCGGCGTCGAGCCTGTGCTCCGACGACGTCGACTGGCCGCCGGAGGACGTCCGCCGCTTCTCGGCGATCATCGACGCCGAGGCGGACCGGTTGAACCGCATGGTCGCCAACCTGCTCGACCTGAGCCGCCTGCAGGCCGGTCGGGTGCCGGTGACCCTCTGGCCGACCGACGTGGCGGACGTCCTGGTCGCCGCGGTCGGCAGCCTCCCGCTCGCGGGTGCCCCGGTGGTCCTCGACCTCCCGGAGGGCCTGCCGCCGGTGGAGGCCGACGCGGGCCTGCTGGAGCGGGCGCTGGCGAACGTCCTGGCCAACGCCCAGACCTGGTCACCGTTCGGCACCCCGGTACGGGTGGACGCGGGCGCCGTGGCGGACCGGGTGGACGTGCGGGTGGTCGACCACGGCCCCGGCATCGGCGACCGGCAACGCGAGCACCTCTTCGAGCCGTTCCACCGCAGCCGCCGCGGCGCCGGCGGGCGGGTCGCCGGCGTCGGCCTCGGACTGACCGTCGCCAAGGGCTTCACCGAGGCGATGGGCGGCGAGCTGACCGTCGAGAGCACCCCGGGCGGCGGCACGACCTTCGTCTTCGGCCTCCGCCGGGCCGTCGCGGCGGGCCCCGGTTAGGCCATCGGGTACTGCCACCAGCCCTGACCGGTGGCGCCAAGGCCGCGTCAAGACGGCTGCCGTCCGCGTCAAGGATGCGCCAGGGCGGGCGGACGGACGTTCGACCGCACCTAGCGTGATCTGTGAGGAAACGGTTCGCCGCCCGGGCGTGGGGCCTGGCGGTGAACCGTTTGCCGACTCCCGACCCCCGGCGGGTTCCGCCGGAGGAGGTTCGGCGGCCAGTGTGAAAGACAGGGGGAGGGGCGCGCGGCGATGCCGGCGGGAACGCCGAGCGGTACGGCGGTCGTGGAGAACGCGGTCGCGTCGGAGACGAAGCGACATCCGTGCCGGGCTTGCTGCCTGCCACCGGCCGACGGGCAGCGCCGACGTCTGGCCCGCACCCCGACGTCTGGCCCGCACCCCGCCGTCTGGCCCGCACCCCGCCGTGCCGGTCCGCCTCCGGGCGGCCTCGGCGCCGTAGGGTCCTCTCCGAGGACACGGGGCCCGGCCGGTCGCCAGGACCGGGGCGTTCGGAAGCGCGTCGGGCCACGGGACGGACGAGACGAAGGGCTGGCACGTCACATGCAACAGCGCAGTCTGCGGGACCTCCAGGTGTCGGCCATCGGCCTCGGCTGCATGGGGATGTCCGCCTTCTACGGCACGGCCGACCAGGACGAGGGCGTCGCGACCATCCGGCGCGCCCTGGACCTCGGCATCACCTTCCTCGACACGGCGCAGGTCTACGGACCGCTCACCAACGAGTCCCTGGTCGGCGAGGCCGTCCGGGGGCACCGTGACGAGTACGTGATCGCCACGAAGTTCAACTACCGGATGGACAAAGCGGTTCCGGGCGACATGTCGACGGTGGGCCGCCAGGACGGCTCGGCCGAGCACGTCCGCGGCTCCGTCCACGGCTCGCTCGAACGGCTCGGCACCGACCGCATCGACCTGTACTACCAGCACCGGGTCGACCCGACCGTGCCCATCGAGGAGACCGTCGGCGCCCTCGGCGAACTGGTCGCCGAGGGCAAGGTGCGGTACATCGGGCTGAGCGAGGCGAGCGCGGAGACCATCCGCCGCGCCCACGCCGTCCACCCGGTCACCGCCGTCCAGAGCGAGTACTCGCTCTGGACGCGGGACGTGGAAGCCGAGGTGCTTCCCACCTGCCGGGAACTCGGAATCGGCTTCGTGCCGTACTCCCCGCTGGGCCGCGGCTTCCTCGCGGGCCGCTTCAGCTCCCCGGACGAGCTGGACCAGGGCGACTTCCGCCGCACCAACCCGCGTTTCACCGAGGCCAATCTGGCGGCCAACCTCCGGCTCGCGGACAAGGTGAAGGAGATCGCCGCGGAGAAGGGCATCACCCCGGCCCAGCTGGCGATCGCCTGGGTACTGGCCCGCGGCGAGCACCTCGTGCCGATCCCGGGCACCAAGCGCCGCACCTACCTGGAGCAGAACGCGGGTGCGGTCGACGTCGAGCTGACCGACGGGGACCTCGCCCGCATCGACGCCGAGTTGCCCGAGGTGGCGGGCGAACGCTACGACGAGGACGGGATGCGGGCGGTGAACCGCTGAACGGCCGAGCGACCGTCCTGGTTCACGCGTTCAGCCGGTTTTGCGACGCTCTGCAGCGGGGACTTCGGAGAGGCTCGGGGGACGGCCGTCCTCTCCGAGACCCCTGAAAGAGTGGAGATTCTCATGCCGGTTCGTCGCATGGCCGGAGCGTGGGTTTCGGCAGCAGTGCTGGGGACGACGCTGTCCCTGGCGTCGGCAACACCGGCGAACGCCGCCCAAGGCACGTTCACCTACGTTCTGCGCAACGGGACCGTCCACACGCTCTCCGACCCGAAGTCGGGCGTGTGCCACAACCTGCTGCTGGACGAAGCGGTGGCCGAGGAGAACGCCACCGACAGATACGCGGTGCTGTACACCGAGCGCGACTGCGTGGCCGGCGGCACCCTGGTGGCACCCGGCCACGAGAAGGAACTCCCGTTCCGTAGCGTCCTCTTCTCCTCGGCCCCGTGATGAGGCCCAGCACGGATTCCCCGGCCTGAACCGTCGTGGGCCCGGGGGGGGTGGGGGGCTCTGTGGCGGGCCACCTCGTCGCTGCTGGACCCGGCGGCGTCGCTGCTGCTGCTGGACGCGGCGCACGCGGCCCGGCAGGCCGACGAC
>NZ_JBHWGV010000060.1:45943-54357 GCF_042732955.1 Kitasatospora sp. NPDC059747
CGGGCGCCCGCCGGCCCCCCCGCGCCCCCCGCCCCCCCCCCCCCACCCCCGGCCCCCGCAGACCACGTCCCTCCTGGCGACCATCCCTTGCCGGCCTGCGGAGCCGCAGCAAAGTGCGCCGCGGAAAACCGGGTGCCCGCGCGGCGTAACGACGCCCCCGCGGAAACCTTCCGGGCCACCGTGCGCGAGGTCGCCGCACTCCTGCTGACCGAACCCGCGCTCCTGCCCGAGGCCATTGCCCAACTGGTCACGGCGCTCGACCTGGACGCCCCCGACACGGGCGAGCGCCTCGCCGAACTGGCCGCGCTCGTCGCCGACCGCCCGGCGCTCGCCGTGACCACCGCCGAGGCGGTGCGCCGACGCGGCTACGGACAACCCGAGGCCCCTGAGCACGCCCTGGCGGCTGCCCGCCGGCTGGCCGCCGAGGACGGACTCGCTCCCGGCCTGTTCGCCGTCGCACTGACGACGGTGGGGGCGCAGCTCGGCTGGCCCGCTGCCTGGCGGGAGGTGCTGCACGGCCTGCGCCGCCACCCGCGGCCGGACGTCCGCGACGCCGCGCTGGCGGTGTTCACCGACCCGGCGTGAGCGGACGTCGTGGGGACGCGCGGGGTGGAGGGCGCCCGAGCCGGCCTGCGAGCGATGACCCGGCGACCGACTCGCCGTCCCGTGGTGTCCGGGGCGGATGGCGTGATCGGTCATGTGCCGTGGCCCGAAAGTGTCTTGATGGACAGTCACATCCGGTGAAAGCGTGGACACGTTCCGTGTTGATCGCGTGGCCGGCGGCAGCCCTTCGGTCACCCGGCATGAGGTGGCAGCTTGAGGGAGACGCAGCACCTGGCGAAGGTCTACAGCGACCGGGCCTACGTGCACACCACGACCGTGCGGCACCAGGGCAGCACGGTCGCGTTCGCGATGGACGACCAACGGCGCATCGTCTACAGCGTCCTGGACCTGTCACAGCACGACGAGGCGAAGGGGGAGGCGGACGCGGCCTACTGGTCGGAGGACCCGTTGCCGCTGCGCTTCCCCTCCGAGGTGGCGCGGGTCGGCTACGCGGTGGCGGGGACCGTGCGGATGCCCGTCGTCAAACGCGGCGGGCGGGTCGAGGCGGACGCGGCGGAGCGGCTGGACGACCAGGAGCTGGACCGGTTCCTGTCCAGCACGGCACGGCTCGGCGCCGCCGCCCCCTTCCACGTCCTCTCCGACGGCACCCACCTGTACGTGCTGCGCCAGTCGGTGCGCGCCGACCACCCGGACGCGGTGTTCCGGCTCACCGACGGCACCCGCTCCTCCGGCGACCCGGCGCGCACCGACTACCTGGCCACGGGCGGTCGGGCCAAGGTCCCGGCGGTCGACGCCACCCTGCTGTGCGACCGGTTCGTGCTGGCCGGCGGCGAGTTGAAGCCGGTGCTGGAGGTCCGCTACCGGCGCAGCCGGCACAAGGGCCGCCCGGACTCCGCCAAGGACAGCCTCGGCACGCAGGACATGGAGGGCCGGCCGTTCGTCGAACCGACCCAGGAGCTGTCCTTCGTCCGCAACCTCTCCGAGGGCCGGTTCACCGCCCTGCTGGTGCCCACCGCCGTGCACGGCCGGGAGCGCTGGCAGATCTTCGCGCACAACGACGCCACGGGCCGGATCGACGGCTTCAGCGTCGAGCGCGGCCGGGACGGCCTGTTCAACACCCAGGGCGCCCAGGCCTGGACCAGCCCCGACCCGCGCCACCGGGACGCCGTCTACGAGAGCTCGCCCGGCACGTGCCCGTTCACCGGCCGGCCGCTGGTCCCGGCGGCGAGCGAGAACGGCCGGGCCGGGACGGCCCTGCGCTTCGACGGCGTCGACGACGTGGCCGAACTGCCGACCAGCGCCCTCGACCTGGCCGACTCCGACTTCACCGTGGAGTTCTGGGCCAGGCGCACCGCCACCGGCGGCCGCGAGGACTTCCTGATCGGCCACGGCGCCTCCAAGGGCGTCCGGCTGCGGACCCTGCACATCGGCTTCCGCCCGGACGACACCTTCACCTTCGCCTTCTTCCACGACGACCTGGACATCCCGCAGCGCACCACGGACACCGACTGGCACCACTGGGCCTGTGTCTTCGTCCGGGACACCCGCGAGCAGATCGTCTACCGCGACGGCGTCGAAGTCGGCCGCCGCACCACGGACATGCCGTACGCCGGCCTCGGCGGACTCACCCTGGGACGCGGTGCCCGCTCCTTCGGACGCGGAGAACTGGACGAGGTCCGGATCTGGCTCCGCCCGCGCGGCGGCGCCGAGATCGCCGCCGACCGCGGCCGCCGTCTGATCGGCAACGAACCCGGGCTGGCCGTCTACTACCGCTTCGACGAGGGCGCCGGCACCACGCTGCACGACCAGACCGACCACGCCCGGCACGCCGCGTTGAGCGGCGGCCCCGCCTGGGTCACGTCGGAGGCCCCCGTCGGCGAGGACTCCGGGGTGAGCCGCAGCTCCTTCGCCTTCACCGGGCGCCGGGTGGTCTCCGGCCTGTCCGCGTTGCTGCACCACCAGCAGGAGGCCGCGCCCGCCGGCTACGACCAGACGTCCAAGCCGGTCAAGCGCCAGGCCAGGGTGCTGCTCGCCTGCACCACCGGCGGGCCCGACCCGGTGACCGGCCAGGCCACCGACGAGGCCCACGTCGCCACCGTGGACCTCGGCGTGGGCCGGGACGGCCGGCTGGCGCAGGTCCCGGAGGAGCTGGCCCTGCCGCTGCTGGCCGCGCCGGAGTCCAGCGGGAACGTGGAGGCGGCCAGTGAGGTGGACGCCCAGGTGGCGAAGCTGGCCCGGGACGTCGCGGCCACCGAGGCCGAGATCACCCGCCTCCAGTTGGAGACCGCCGAGATCCCCGACGTCGAGCGCCAGCGCGCCGAGGCGCGCACCGCGCTGGAGAACGATCCCGTCTACTGGCGCTACCGGCTGCGGTTCAAGCTGCAGAAGGACGGCAAGGACCAGTACCTCGCGGTGAACGGCGACAGCAAGGACGGCGAAGCCCCGGTGGTGCGCACCGCCAACCGGCAGGCCGCGTCGACGATCTGGACCTTCGAGCCGACCGGCACCACGCTCAACGGTCTGACCTGCTACTTCGTCAGGAACGCCAACTCCGGCCTCGACCTGAACGTGTCGGGCCGCGAGACCGGCAACGACGCCCGCCTCATCCAGTACCGCCGCGAGGCCGACAACGACTTCACCCAGTTCGCCCTGGACACCTGGAACGGCTACAGCCTGGTGGGCCGGGGCAGCCGCAAGCCGGTCGCCGCCCGGGACAGCCAGGGCGACCGCATCGTCCAGTACGACTACCAGGCGGCGAACGCCTCCGGCGAGAGCATCCTGATCCTGGAGCGGATCGACAACTCGCTGAAGTCCAGCCCCGCCACCGACCGGCTGAACCGGCAGATCTCCGAGTCCACCCAGCGCCTGGAACTGCTCGCCATCAAGCAGGACCGGCTCGCCCAGCTGCGCCGCGACCTTGCCGCCCAGCAGGCCGGCTTCGCCGCCAAGCAGGAGGAGCTGGGCCGGCTCACCGGCGGTGTGCGCGGTTCCGACGACATCGCCCTGCCCGTGCCGCAGCTGACCGTCGACCGCACCGGACTGAGCGCGTCCGGGGCCCTGCTGGGCTTCGCCCGCGCCGCCGACCGCCCGTTCCTGCTGGACAGTGCCACCGGCAACGTCGTGCTCTACTTCCGGGGCGGCAACGGCCAGTTCTTCGCCGCGTACTACGACAGCCAGGTGCTGCGTCCCTCCCGGCAGTTGGCCGCCGGCGGGCGGACGGTCTCCTTCACGGCCCGGGACGCGAACACCGACCTCACCGGGACCGGGATCACCGTCGAGGCCGGGGACAGCCCGACGCAGGTCAACCTCACCATCCGGCACGACGGCCGGACCGAGACGTGGTCGCACCTGCCCCGCCGGGCCGAGGACTTCGCCGCCGTGGTCAACGGCGCGGCCGAGCAGCCCGTCACGATCGGCACGGTGCTGCGGATCGACGGAGACGTGGTGCAGTTCACCGAGGGTACCCTCGCGCCGCTGGCCGGGCCCGGCTTCGTGACCGTCGGCGGCCACGGCTTCCGCTTTGAGGGCAGCCACCCGGCCGGGTCGAAGTCGCTGCGCCTGGGCGCGGGCGCGGACCAGATCCTGCTGAAGCCCGGGATGAGCGTGCAGCGGGTGCGCTACGACCACCGCTGGTCCGAGTCCTCGGTGCCCGGTACCACTCTCGCGGAGGGCTCCCGGCTGATCACCGTCGACCCCGGGGGCCTGGCCGAACTGCCGCTGGGCAGCGCGGACGGTCTGGTGCGCGGCCACGGCGGGCGCTGGCGGGCCGACATGCCGGGCCGGGCCTACGCCTTCGACGGCAAGGGCCGGTTCCTGGCCCTGCCCGCCGGGCAGTTGCCCCGGGCTGCGACCCCGGGCGACCTCACCCTGGAGGCGTGGATCAACCCGGAGCGCGTCGAGGGGCCGGTGCGGCTGCTGCACGCCAACGCCGGGGACACCCCGTACGGCCTCGGCCTGCTCGGCACCCAGGCCACGTCCGGGCTGGTCTTCGACGGCGTGGACGACGCCGCCGTGGTGCCAGGTGCCTTCGGCTTCGGCGACGGCGACTTCACGGTGGAGTTCTGGGCCCAGCGAACCGCGATCGACAGCCGGTCGCACTACGTGCTCGGCCACAGCGGCGACCAGGGGCGGGCCGGCGAGAGCCTGCACATCGGCTTCCGCTCGAACGGCTTCTTCACCTTCGGCTTCTACGGCGACGACCTGGACACCACCCAGCGGTTCTCCGACACCAAGTGGCACCACTGGGCGTGCGTCTTCCAGCGCGAGACCCGCCAGCAGGTGGTCTACCTGGACGGCCAGGAGATCGCCCGGCGCACCGCCGACGCCCCGTACCGCGGGCAGGGCCGGCTCTCACTGGGCACCGTGCCGTGCTGGCCCCGCGAGTTCGCCGCCGTCCGGCTGGACGAGGTGCGGCTCTGGTCCAAGGCGCGTGGCGGCGACGAGCTGCGGGCCGACCAGGGGCGGCGGCTGAACGGCAACGAGGCGGGGCTGCTCGGCTACTGGACGTACACGGCGCCCGCTCCCGGCACCCCGGCCGTCCTGACCGACCGCTCCGGAAACAACCGGCACGCCGAACTGCGCGGCATGCCGACGCCCGTTCCGGCCCGCGCACCGATCGCCGCCGGCGGCTACCGGGCCGTCGCGGCCGTCGGCGACCGCCGGGTGGTCAGCCGGGAGTCCTTCCCGCTGCGCGAGTGGAGCCACCTCGCCCTGGCCTACCAGCAGTCCTGGGCCGTCGAGTTGACCGGCGACGCCCACCTCGAAGTCCCGGACGACGACGCGCTGGACATCGCCGACGACCTGACCCTGGAGGTGTTCGCCCGCGTCGACCGCCTCGGCGAGACCCAGGGCCTGCTCTCCAAGGGCCGCACCGCCGACGGCGTCGGCGGCAGCGTGCCGTACCGGCTGGCCGTCCTCCCGGACGGGCGACTGGAGTTCGCCTTCGAGGAGCCCGACGGCCGGGCCGTGCGCTTCACCTCCACCGAGGGCGTGCGGGCCGGGCAGTTCCACCGCATCGCCGTGGTCCGCAAGGGCGGCCGCTCGATGCAGGAGCAGAAGGGCACCAAGCAGATCACCGCCACCGGCGCCGACGGCAAGCCGGTCACCCAGAGCGTCGAGCTGGTGGAGTCGCTCGCCGTACGCGAGTGGCAGGACATCCGCTTCCACCTGGACGGCCGGGAGATCGGGGCCGGCCGCTACGAGGGCCCCGGGCCGCGCGGCAACGACGCGCCGCTGGAGCTCGGCCGGGCTCGTGAGGGCGCCACCGTCCAGCAGCTGACCGGGGTGCTCGCCGAGGTCCGGATCTGGGGCACCGCCCGGGACGCCGCCCGGCTCGCCACCGCCGTCACCGCCCGCGACCGCGGCCTGGTCGCGCACTGGCGGTTCGAGGAGAACGCGGGCAGCACGGCGGCCGACACCACCGGCTCGCACCCGGCCCGGCTGCGCGGCGCCCGCTGGGTGCGCAACCCCGACCCGCGCGGCAGCGTCTTCCGCCTGTACCGCAACGGCGTCGCCGTCGCCTGCGACCCGGCCGGTGCCCCGGGCCTGCCCGACACCGCCGCCTTCGCGGAGAACGGCGACGCGCAGCTGACCCTGGGCGCGGTGCTCAAGGGCGGCAAACCCGCCGAGGCGTTCGACGGCGTGCTGGAGGAAGTGCGGATCTGGCGCACCGCCCGCACCCACGAGCAGCTGCTGGACAACCTGTTCACCCGGCTCAAGGGCGAGAAGGAGGACCTGGTCGCCTACTGGCCGTTCGACCGGGACTCCACCGAGGCGCGCACCGCCCAGGTCCGCGACGAGGGCCTGCGCGGCAACCACCTGGAGTTCGGCCCGGAAGCCACCCGCCCGCGCACGGTGCTGTCCAGCGCACCGGTCTCCAACGACGCCGCCCAGGTGCGTTCGGCCCTGGCCGGCCTGCGCACCCCGTTCCACCAGAGCGTCTCCGCCGCCCCGGCGGTCGCCGAGTACGCCGACATGCAGTACGGCTCGCGCGGCGAGGCGTTCGGCGTCCTCAAGCGCGCCTACAGCTACCTCCAGGACGGCCGCTGGCACCTGATCACCGGCTACAAGGTCGGCGAGCTGGTCAGCGAGTGGGTCAGCCAGGTCCAGTTCGACCCGCAGCTGATCGGCTACGTCGAGGGTGCCCCGCCGATCCCCTCGGAGAACCTCACCGCGGGCCTGACCGACCCGGGCAGCGACACCTTCGAGGGCGCCTCCACGGTCAAGCTCACCGAGGCCGAACAGGTCGTCCGCTCGTTGTCCTCCGCCAAGGAGCGCAGCGTGGACGCCGCCTTCGGCTTCGCGCTCTCCAACGAGGTGGACGTCGACGTCTGGATGATCACCGCTCCGCTGGGCTTCGGCATCGCCAAGTCCATCGCCAAGGGCGGGGTCTCGGCGAGCGTGCGGGGCAACCTGGAGTTCTCCAACAGCTGGGCCGAGGACACCTCCGTCTCCCAGGGCGAGAACACCGCCCGGACCACCAAGGTCGCGCTCACCGGCCACTGGGAGGACCCGGGCCGGGTGCTCAACCCCACCGCCGGCCGGCGGTACGTTCCGGCCAACACCGGCTTCGCCGTCGTCCAGTCGCAGACCGCCGACGTCTTCGCGCTGCGCCTGGCGCACAGCGGCGCACTGGTGGCCTACCGCATCCAGCCCAACCCGGACATCCCCAAGGACTGGAACGTCGTCCCCTTCCCGATCAACCCGCGCTACACCAAGCAGGGCACCCTGGACGGCACCGTCGGCTTCGACGAGCGCGGCAAGGTCGCCGACCCCGACTACCAGGGGGCCCGCGACCGGGGCGAGTACAGCTACTTCAAGCCTCGCGAGGCGTACGCGCTCAAGCGCCGCATCCAGCGCGACCAACAGCGCCTGCACAGCTACTACGACAGCGTCTCCACCGAGACCCACGCCCCCGACCCGCTCGCCCAGCGGGCCGGCCGGGTGCTCGGCGGCGCGATCGGCGCGGACGCCTCGCCGGCCCGCGGCCGGGACGCCACCGACAGCGCGACCGGGCAGGGCTTCTCCCGCCGCGACCTGGTCAACACCTACGTGTGGACGGCCGCCGGGGGCTTCTTCGCCGAGACCACCGAGACCACCGACGTGGTCAGCGAGACCACGGCCGGCTCGTACTCGCTCTCCGGCTCGGTGGGCACCTCGATCGGCACGTCGTTCCAGATCGCCGGCATCGGCGTCGGCGCCCAGCTCGACGCCTCGGTGGGCGGCGGGATGACCAGCACCCGGGCCCGCGGCAAGGAGGCCACCCGCTCCTTCGGCCTGGAGGTCGAGGTCGCGCCCAGCAGCAACCTGCAGAGCTACGACGGCGACCGCAACCCGGTCTTCGACCGTGACGGACAGCCCGTCAAGGTGCCCGGCAAGGTCGACGCCTACCGCTTCCTCAGCTTCTACCTCGGGGAGGACAGCGAGCACTTCGACACCTTCTTCCACAAGGTCGTCGACCCCCTCTGGCTGGAGAACGGGCACGACCCCAACGCGGCGGCGCTGCGCCAGGCCCGCCAGTCGGACCGCAAGCCGCCGTGCTGGCGGGTCCTGCACCGGGTCACCTTCGTCAGCCGGGTCCTGCCCGACATCCCGCCGGCCGACGCGCCCCCGCTGGAGAAGGCGATGCGGCAGCTGGACGTGGAGAGCAACTACGAACTCGTCCGCCGCCTCGACCCGTACGTGAAGTCCGCCGCCACCGGCCTGCCCGAACTAGCCGACGCCACCCGCACCACGCTCGCCCGGGAACTGCCGGAGCTGCTCCCGCACGCCGACGACGTGATCGGCTTCCTCGCCCAGTACTACGGCGTCGAGGCCTGAGCCCCGGGCCCTGGTGCGGGTCCGCCCGCGCC
>NZ_JBHWGV010000061.1:0-16250 GCF_042732955.1 Kitasatospora sp. NPDC059747
GGTGTTTCGGGGTTGGGGGCGGGGGGGCCGCGGGGCGTTCGAGCGCGCAGGGGCCGCGATCGCCCGGCGGCCCGGAGCGGGAGCCCGGCTCAGGAGCGCCCGGCCGGAACGATCCTCGCCACCGCCGCAATGACCTCCGCCCACACGTCGAGCGCGCCCTCCCGCCACGGGTCGGGCGGCTCGACGATGGCGTGGTCGACCCCCAGCTCGGCGAGCCGCTCGAAGCGCTCGACCGCGCCGGCCGGGGAGTAGGCCCCGCCCCCGCCGGTCCGGGTGAGCGCGCCCGTGCCGAGCGTGGTCTTCTCGATCTCGCCGTACGGCCGCCCGGCCTCCTCGCAGCGCTGCCGCAGGACGTCGAACTGCTCGCGGATCACCTCGGTCGGCTTGAGGTGGGCGTTGCGCCGCATCGGGTGCTGCGGCGGCAGCGTGGCCAGCTTGTCCTTGATGAGCTCGGGGTCGGGCAGCTCGTAGACGTTGCAGGCGTCCGCGTACCGGGCGACCAGGCCGAAGGTCTTGCGCCGGCCCTGGCCGCCGATCAGCACCGGCGGGTGGGGCCGCTGCGGCGAGTTGGGCTCGTTGCGCGGCTCCTCCAGCCGGTAGTGCCTGCCGAGGAACGGCTCCTCGCTGCCCGCCCACATGTGCTTGGCGAGCCGCACGGTCTCCTCCAGCCGCTCGAACCGCTCGGCCCGCGGGACCACCGGGATGCCCAGGCCGCGCTGCTCCTCCTCGTACCAGGCGGCGCCGATGCCGAAGTACATCCGGCCGCCGGAGAGCGCGTCGAGGGTGCTGACCGTCTTCACCAGGACGCCGGGGTGGCGGTTCACCACGCCGGTGACGAGGGTGCCGAGGCGGATCCGCGAGGTCTGCCCGGCGACGAAGCCCAGCGTGGCGTACGCCTCCGGGCACGGGCCGGCCGGGCCGCGGTTGAGCGGGGTCTGGAAGAAGTGGTCCATCACCCAGAGGCTGTCGAAGCCGACCTCCTCCGCGGTCCGCGCGATCCGCCCGAGGGTGCTGCCGATGTTCTCCGGCGAGCCGGGCCAGCCGAAGTTGGTGATGTTGATGCCGAGGCGCACGCGCCACCTCCTTTGGTCAGGACGTCATGGAAGCGATGGGCCAGTCGAGTTGGCGCAGCGCGGCGTCGACGAAGCTCCACTCGTACCGGGCGGAGATCGCGAAGTTCCGTTCCAGCCGTACGAGTTCCTCGGCCGAGCAGCTGCGTCCCAGGTCGTCGACGAGGGCCAGGAAGCCCTCCAGGACCTCCCGGTAGTCCTCGCCCGGGTGCAGTGCGGAGACCCAGGAGGCGTAGCGGCCGCCGGGGTCGTGGCGCTCGCGCAGGTCGTCGGCGATGCTCAGGTAGAACCAGGAGCAGGGCAGCAGTGCCCCGACCCCCTCGGCCAGCGAACCGGCGCTCGCCGCGCCGAAGAACGACGTGTACGCGTGGGTGGCCGGATCGGCCGGCCGGGTGCGCCAGGAGTCGTCGCCGTCGGCGGCCAGCTCGCCCGCCATCAGGTCGTACCCGAGGGCCATGGCCTGGCGGGCCTCCAGGGTGCCGACCGCCATCCGGGTCAGCACCAGGGCGTGGTCGTGGTCGTGGGCCAGCGCGGCGCAGCGGGCCAGGGCGCGGCCGTACGCCGGGAGCAGGAAGTCGGCGTCCTGCCGGGCGAAGTGCAGCAGCGCCCCGCCCGGCAGGGAGCCGTCGCGCAGGCCGGCGAAGAACGGGTGCTCCCGGACGGCGTCCAGCAGCGGCGCGCCCGCGGCGCCCAGCCGTTCGTGCAGCGTCCCGGTCATCGGAGTCCGGGCCATCAGTCGAACCACTCGCCCTGCTTCATGCCGAAGAACGCGTTGCCGCGGAGCTTCAGCTTGCCGGTGACGAAGGCCTTCTGGCCGGAGAGCTTGCCGGTGGCCATCAGCAGCATGTCGACGACCTTGACGCCGATGACGACGTCGGCGTCCTCCCGGGTGCCCTTGCCGACCGTGCACGCGCCGTCGGCGACCACCAGGTGGTACTCCTGGACGCCGCCGGCGGTGGCCACCTCGTACTGGAAGACGCCGCTCTCGCCGCCCGCCTTGGCCGGGTTGAACGTCGAGGCCAGCTGCTCGTACACGGTGTCCAGCGCGGCCGGGACGCCGCCGGGCAGTCCGGCGAGCCTCCCTTCCACCTGGTCCTTGGGCGTGGCGTCCACCAGCGCGACCAGTTCCTTGAACCGGGTCTCCAGCTCGGACATTGTCGAACTCCTCTCGTTTGACATGGGATCGGGTGTTTCAGTCGCGGGCGAGGACGCGGGTGAGCGCGGCGACCAGCCGGTCGCCGTCCGGGTCCGCGCCGGTGCGGCTGCGCCAGGCGACGAAGCCGTCCGGGCGGACCAGCACCGCGCCGTCGTCGCGCACGCCGTGCCGCTCGGCCCACTGCGCGGTCGGCACGTCGAGGTCGAACCCGGCCAGGTAGAAGTCGAGTTCGACGTCGAGCTCGTCGCACGCGCGGAGCACGGAGGCCGCCCAGGTGGCGCCGGAGCGGTAGCGGTAGCCCAGGATGACGGACCACCAGTCCCACAGCCGCATGCCGTCGACCTCGTCGGACGCCGTGGTGCCGGTGCGCCAGACCATCTGCGCCATGGCCTGCTCCATGGTGAACTCGGAGACCGCGCGGCGCTCGGCGTCGTAGCTCTCCAGCAGCCCGGGGCCGGCCTCGCCCTTGACCACGGCGGCCAGCTTCCAGGCGAGGTTGTGGGCGTCCTGGATGCCGGTGCTGCCGCCGAACGCGCCGGTCGGCGGCACGATCCGGGCGGCGTCGCCGGCCAGCAGGACCCGCCCGTGGACGAACCGCTCGGCGCAGTACGCCCCGATCGCGAACGGCAGCACCTCGGTGCCGTCCGGTAGCTGGGGCACCAGCCGGCCGTCGAGCTCCGGCAGTCCGACCGCCTCCCGGAACAGCTCCAGGCAGCGCTCGGCCGGGTAGTCGGCGACCGTCTCGCCCTTGCGGGGCTCGAAGGGCACGCCGAAGCACCAGCGGTTCTTCCCGTCGTGCGGGAAGATCACCGTGCCCTGCCGCGGGCTGCCCAGGTAGGCGAAGCCGAAGCGGCGGCCCGCGACGACCTCCTCGATGTCGGCCTCGACCACCATGGAGAGGGTGTCGAGCAGCACCCCGGGGCCCTCCACCGGGATGTCCAGCAGGCGCCGCACGGTGCTGCGCTGGCCGTCCGCCGCCACCACGTAGGCGGCCTCCACGGTGTACTCGGCGCCGCCCGCGGCCTCGCGCACCCGCGCCGTGACGCCGTCCGGGCGCGGGGTGAGGGCGGTCAGCTCGACGCCGTAGCGCACGTCGGCGCCCAGCTCGCGGGCCCGTTCGCGCAGGATGACCTCCAGCCGGTCCTGGTCGATCGGGCACCACTCGGTCGGGCTGACACCGTCCGCGGAGCCGGTCGCCAGGTCGACGAAGTCGACGTCCCGGTCGGCCAGGGTGCGGGCCATCAGCATCCGCGAGGAGTCGGCGTCGGAGGCCACGATGCCCTCGCCCCGGGCGGCGAAGAGCCGCTCCTCCAGACCGGCCTGACGGAACACCTCCAC
Organism: Kitasatospora sp. NPDC059747; assembly: GCF_042732955.1. Lineage (NCBI taxonomy): Bacteria > Bacillati > Actinomycetota > Actinomycetes > Kitasatosporales > Streptomycetaceae > Kitasatospora > Kitasatospora sp. NPDC059747. Next base: position 3,565 of record NZ_JBHWGV010000061.1, read on the forward strand.
CGAGCGGGCGTTGATCCCCCGGGCCCGGGGGTGCACCAGTTCCTGCGGATGGCGCTCGACCAGGACCGGGCGCAGCCCGTGCCAGGCCAGGAACACGGCCGCGGTCAGGCCTGCCATCCCGGCGCCCACGATCAGTACGTCGGTCCGGTTGTCGGGCATCTCGTCTACCTCCAGGTGCCGTTGGGCGGGGGAGCGGGGACCGGTCGGTCCGGGGCGGTCCGGGCGGGTCAGGCCCACAGGGTGTGGACCTGCTCGTCGCGGATGCTGAAGACCGACCGGTCCAGCAGGGAGTTGATGATCACGGCGCTGCGCACCGAGAGCAGGCTGAGGTTGGGGTCGACCACGCCGTGGCTGGACTGGGCGCGGTTCTGGGCGAAGATCCGGTTGGTGTCGCCGTGCTTCCAGCGCAACGAGTAGTCCGCCTCGATGACCGGCTCCTCGCCCGGTGCCAGGTCGAGCAGTTCGGGGTCCAGCGGCAGCGGCGCGGGCCGCCGCCCGGTGGCCAGCACGACGTGCCGGGCCGAGTGCTGCTCCTGGCCGCCGCCCAGCCGGCGGCAGCGCAGGACCACCGAGCCCTGCCGCTCGACGGCCCCGACCACGTCCCGGCCGGGCAGCATCATCACCGGGGAGCGTCCCTCGGCCAGCCGGATCTCGTAGTTGACCTGGTACAGCTCCTGCAGCGTGGCCATCGAGACGCCGTCGCTGGTGAGGATCTGGTTCGTCGCGACGCTGTCGCGCACGTGCGCCGGCAGGCTCTGGAAGTGGCGCACGTACGCGGGCCGGTAGAAGTCGTTGGCGGGCGGCGAGTCGTCCATCGGCGCGAACCACGGCCGCCGGCCGATCCAGCGGATCTCCCGCAGCCCGAGCCGCAGCAGCGAGAGCACCGCCTCGGCGCCGGTCTGGCCGCCGCCGATCACCACGGCCGTCTCGTGCGGTCCGGGCCGGCAGCCGGTGAAGTGCCCGGTGAGCTCCTCGGCGAGCAGGACGCCGTGCGGGCCGGGGAGTTCGAAGCAGTCCGGCACGTACGGGCGGGTGCCGAGGCCGAGCACCAGGTGGTCGGCGGTGGCCACCGGGCGGTCCCCGGAGCCCAGGACGAAGACGCCGTCGAAGGAGATCGCGGTGATGTCGACGCCGTACCGGATGGTGCCCAGCTCACCACTGGCCCAGGCCAGGTACCGGTCGTACTCCAGCCGGGGGATCGCCTCGAACTGGGCGTTCAGGAAGGCGTAGATCCGCCCGGTGGTGACCAGGTAGTTGAGGAAGGAGAAGCGGTTGCGCGGATCGACCAGGGTGACCAGGTCCTTCACCCAGGAGGTCTGCAGCCGGGCCCCCGGGTGCATCAGCTCGGGGTGCCAGGCGTGCGAGCCCCGCCGGTCGAAGAGCGCCACCGCCCCGGGAACGGTGCCCTCGGCGAGGGCGGCGAAGCTCAGGTTGGCCGGGCCCGCGCCGATGCCCGCGACCGCGAAGTGCGGGAGCCCGGCGGGCCGGCTGGTGGAAGTCGACACGGTTGAAGCCTCTTTACGTGAGGGTGCGGTGGCCCTGCGGTACTGCCGGGGACAGCGTTCCGGCTGCCGGTAGAGGAGTCCTCGAAACGCTCTGAGCCCCGGACACGCCCGCCGGACGTTCAGGCGGGCTCGATCCACCCGAGAGGGCGGCTCCCCATGCTGTGTCGCGGCACCGACCGGGGACGTCGCGACCGAGGGGATCCGCATGACTTGCATCGCCGGGTGGGTGGGGCTGGGGCCCGACCCGGACCGGAGGACGGCGGGCGTGGCCGCGATGGCCGCCGCGATGACGCCCGGGGGCCCGCCGGCCCACGGGACCTGGACCGACGGGAACGCCCTGCTGGCGTTCCCCGGCCCACCGGGGGCCCGCCCGGCCGCCCTGGTCGAGGACGGCGAGGTGACGGCCGTGATCGCCTTCGCCGGCACGCTGTACGGGCCCGAGGGCGTGCGCCGGGTGCTGGACGCCCGTGGCCACCGGCCCCGCTCCGGCGGCGACCCGGAGACCGTGCTCCACGCCTACCGGGAGTGGGGCGCGGACTGTCCGGTCCGGCTGGACGGCGCCTTCGCGTTCGCGCTGTGGGACGTCCGCCGCCGCCGGCTCCTGCTGGCCAGGGACCGCCTCGGCGTGCGGCCGCTGCACTACGCGCGGCTCGGCGACGAACTGGCCTTCGCCTCGGAGCCGAAGGCCCTGCTGGCCGGGGAGGCGGTCGACCCGGCGGCGGACGCGGACAGCCTGCGCGAGCTGTTCACCCAGATCAAGACCCCCGGCCGCAGCGTCTTCCGGGGCGTCGACGAGGTCCGTCCCGGCCACGTCGTGGAACTGGCCGACGGGTGGCTGACCGAGCGCGCCTACTGGCGGCTGCAGAGCCGCCCGCACCCCGACGACCGGGACACCACCGTCGCGACCGTGCGCCTGCTGCTGTCCGACGCGGTGAACCGGATGCTGCCCGAGGAGCCCGCGCCCTGCGTGCTGCTCTCCGGCGGCCTCGACTCGGGCGCGGTGGCCGCGCTGGCCGCCCGCACCTCGGCGGAGCGCGGGGCCAAGCCGCTGCTCACCGCCACCGGCACCTTCCTCGGCCACGCCGAGAACTTCCGCCCCGACCACGTGCGCGCCACCGCGGACGCCCCGTACGCGGCCGAACTGGCCCGCCACCTGGGCTCCGAGCACGTCGACGTGGTGCTCGGCACCGCCGACCTGGCCGACCCGGCCGGCCGCCTGGCGGTGCTGCGCGCCCAGGACCGGCCGACGCCGTTCGCCGAGATGGACGTCGCCGCCCACCTGCTCTTCGCCGCGGTGCGCGAGCGGGCCGGCGTCGTGCTCTCCGGCGAGGCCGCCGACGAGCTGTTCGGCGGCTTCCCGTGGATGCACGACCCGGAGCTGGTGCGCACCGGCCACTTCCCGTGGGTGGCGTACGAGCGCTCGCACGAGCAGTCCAGGGACGGGCTCGGGCTCGGCCTGTTCGACCGCGGGCTGCTGCGCGGCCTGGACCTGGCCGGGTTCGGCGCCGACAGCTACCGCCAGGCGATCGGCGAGGTGCCTCGGCTGGACGGCGAGAACGCGGCCGAGCGGCGCATGCGCGAGCTGTGCCACCTGCACCTGACCCGGTGGCTGCCGCGCCTGCTGGACCGGGACGACCGGCTGAGCCGGGCGGTGGGGCTGGACGCCCGGATGCCGTTCTGCGACCACCGCCTGGTCGAGTACGCCTTCAACGTGCCCTGGCGGATGAAGTCCTTCGACGGGCGCGAGAAGAGCCTGCTGCGGGCGGCCGTCGCCCCGCTGCTGCCGCGGTCGGTCGCCCAGCGGCGCAAGAGCCCGTTCCCGGTCAACCAGGACCCGGCGTACGCGCGGATGCTCCAGCGCGAGCTGGCCGCCGTGCTGCGCGACCCGGCCGCCCCGGTGGCCCCGCTGCTGGACGGCGCGGCGGCCCGCGCGGCGGCCGGCGCCGAATGGCCGGGCGGGTCGGACTGGCTGGCCCGCACCAACATCGAGTTCGCACTCCAGCTCAACACCTGGCTGGCCGAGTACCGCGTACAGCTTGCCGTCTGACGATCCGTCAGTCGGACCACCGGAGAAGGAGAGGCTATGACTTCAACCCCTGCGGGCGAGCCCGGGAAGGTCGCGTTCGCGGACGTCCCGCCGAACCGGCGGCGCGGCGGCGACCTGCGCGTCCTGCTCAGCCCGAGGACGTGCGCGGCCACCGCCGGCTTCCTGGGCGCGGGGTCGCTCATGCCCGGCGAGTTCGTCAGCGAGCACTACCACCCGTACTCCGAGGAGTACTTCTACATCGTCGGCGGCCGGATGACGCTGCTCCTGGAGGGGCGGCCGATCGAGCTGGTGGCGGGGGACTCGTTCATGATCCCCAAGGGGCTGCGGCACCGGATGGACAACCACGGCGACGAGGAGATGTTCGCCGTGTTCTTCCTCGGCCCGCTCGCCCCCAAGCCCGAGCTCGGCCACGTGGACACCGAGGAACTTCCCTCCTCCGGCGGCGAGTTGCCGCAGGTCGGAGCCGTGACCTCATGACCGGGCGCCGCGTCGTGGTGACCGGCATCGGGGTCATCGCACCCAAGGGCGTCGGCACCGGCGCGTTCTGGGACACCCTGACGGCCGGGCGCACCGCCACCCGCCGCATCACCCACTTCGATCCGTCGGACTTCCGCTGCCAGGTCGCCGCCGAGATCGACTTCGACCCGCTGGCCTGCGGCCTGTCCCCGCAGGAGGCCCGCCGTCTGGACCGGGCCGGCCAGTTCGCGCTGATCGCCGCCCGCGAGGCGCTCGCCGACAGCGGCCTGGCCGGCGGCGCGCCCGACCCGGGCCGGGTCGGCGTCTCGCTGGGCAACGCGATCGGCTGCACCGAGCTGATGGAGCGCGAGTACGTGGTGCTCAGCGACGGCGGCAGCAAGTGGCTGGTGGACCCGCAGTACGCCGTCCCGCACCTGTACGACGTCATGGTCCCCAGCTCGATGGCGGCCGAACTCGCCTGGGCCTGCGGCGCGGAGGGCCCGGTGGGCCTGATCTCCACCGGCTGCACCTCGGGCATCGACGCGCTGGGCCACGCCTTCGAGCTGGTCCGCGAGGGCAGCGCGGACGTGATGCTCGCGGCCGGCACCGACGCACCGGTCTCCCCGGTCACGGTCGCCTGCTTCGACACCCTGCGCGCCCAGTCCACCGCCAACGACGACCCCGAGCACGCCTGCCGTCCCTACGACCTCAACCGCAAGGGCCTGATCCTGGGCGAGGGTTCGGCGGTGATGGTCTTCGAGGAACTGGAACACGCCCGCAAGCGCGGCGCGTCCATCTACTGCGAGGTGGCCGGCTACGCGAGCCGCGCCAACGGCTACCACATGACCGGCCTCAAACCGGACGGCCGGGAGATGGCCGAGGCGATCCGGGCCGCGCTCGACCAGGCCCGGGTCAACCCGCAGGAGATCGACTACGTCAACGGGCACGGCTCCGGCACCCGGCAGAACGACCGGCACGAGACCGCGGCCTTCAAACGCGCCCTGGGCGCGCACGCCTACCGGGCCCCGGTCAGCTCCATCAAGTCGATGATCGGGCACTCGCTCGGCGCGATCGGCGCCATCGAGGTGGCCGCCTGCTGCCTGGCGATCGAGCACGACGTCGTGCCCCCGACCGCCAACCTGGAGACGCCGGACCCGGAGTGCGACCTGGACTACGTCCCGGTCACCGCCCGGGACCAGCGGACCGACGTCGTGCTCAGCGTCGGCAGCGGTTTCGGCGGGTTCCAGAGCGCGATCGTGCTGGCCGACGAGGGGAGGGTGCTCCGATGACCGCGGAACCGGACAGACGCGCCGTGGTGACCGGCCTGGGCGTCGTCGCGCCGACCGGGATCGGCGTGAAGACGTACTGGGCCAACACCCTCGACGGCCGCAGCGGGCTGGCGCCGATGACCCGGATGGACCCGACCGGCTACCCGATCAAGGTCATCGGCGAGGTGCCGGGCTTCGACCCGTACGCGCTGCTGCCCAGCCGGGTCGTCGTGGAGACCGCGCTGATGACCCAGTTCGGCCTGGTCTGCGCCGAGGAGGCCCTGCTCGACGGTGAGCTGGATCCCAAGGAGCAGCCCGAGTACCAGATGGGCGTCGTCACCGCCAACGCCACCGGCGGCGCCGAGTTCGGCCAGCGGGAGATGCAGAACCTCTACTCCAAGGGGCCCTCGCAGGTCGGCGCCTACATGGCGATCGCCTGGTTCTACGCGGCCAACTCGGGCCAGATCTCGATCCGGCACGGCATGCGCGGGCCGAGCGGCGTCTTCATCACCGACCAGGCCGGCGGGCTGGACTGCGTGGGCCAGGCCCGGCGCACGATCCGGGGCGGCACCACCTTCGTCCTGTCCGGCGGCACGGACTCCTCGTTCTCGCCCTCCGGCCTGGTCGGGCAGATCCCGCCCGGCCTGGTCAGCCGCAGCACCGACCCCGCCCGGGCCTACCTGCCCTTCGACGCCGAGGCCTCGGGCTACGCGCCCGGGGAGGGCGGGGCGATCCTCCTGGTCGAGGAGGCGGAGTCGGCCCGCGCCCGCGGCGTGCGCCCGTACGGCGAGATCGCGGGCTACGCCACCGCCTTCGACCCGCACCCGGCCACCGGGCGCGGGCCCAACCTGCGCCGGGCCATCGAGGGGGCGCTGGCCGACGCCCGGTGCGCGCCGGGCGACGTCGACGTGGTCTTCGCCGACGGCTACGGCGTCCCGGCGCTGGACCGGCTGGAGAGCCGGGCGCTCGCCGAGGTGTTCGGCCCCGCCGGGGTGCCGGTCACCGTGCCCAAGACCACCACCGGCCGCCTCTACGCGGCCGGCCCGACGGTCGACCTGGTGGCGGCGCTGCTGGCGGTGCGCCACGGCGTCGTCCCGCCGACCGTGAACGTCACCGCGCCCTCCCCGGACTGCCCGGTCGACCTGATCCTGGGCGACCCCAGGGAGGCGGTGGTGCGCACCGCGCTCGTGATCGCCCGCGGCCACAACGGCTTCAACGCCGCGGTCGTCGTCCGGGCCGTGTGAACAGGCCCTGCGCGAACGGGCCCTGCGCGGACAGGCTCTGCACGAACGGGCCCTGCGCGTACAAGAAGTGCACGAACAGTGCTCAACGGAAACGGAGTTGAAGCGATGGACACCCTGAACCTGGACGGCCTGCGGGACATCATGCGCCAGTGCGTGGGCACCGGCGAGGCCGTCGACCTCGACGGCGACATCCTGCACGCCGACTTCGGCGAGCTCGGCTACGACTCGCTGGCCGTCCTGGAGGTGGTCACCCAGGTCCAGGGCCGGCTCGGCGTCGCCATCCCGGACGAGGTGATCGACGACCTGCGCACCCCCGCGGCCCTGCTGGAGTACGTCAACCGGCAGCGCGCGGAGGCCTGAGCGCGATGACCGAACACGGGCACACCGAGTCGAGCACGGTCGTGGCGGCGCCGTTCGACCTGGTCTGGGAGATGACGAACGACGTGGCCGGCTGGCCGCGGCTGTTCACCGAGTACGCCGACGCGGAGATCCTCGAACAGCGGGGCGACACCGTGCGGTTCAGGCTCACCATGCACCCCGACGAGGCGGGCGTGGCCCGCACCTGGGTCTCCGAGCGCACCAGCGACCTGAGCACCCGCAGCGTGCGGGCCCACCGGGTCGAGACCGGACCCTTCGAGTACATGAAGATCTTCTGGGAGTACCGGGAGACCCCGGACGGCGTCCACATGCGCTGGGTGCAGGACTTCCACGTGCGGGACGAACTCCCCTTCGGGGACAAGGAGATGGCCGAGCACCTGACGGCCAACACGGTCGTCCAGATGCGGGCCGTCAAGGAGCGGATCGAGGCCGCCGCCAGAGCGTGACCCGGGCCTTCAGGCGCCAGCGCCCCCCCCCGGCCCCCCGCCCGCCGGCCCGGGGCGCCCGGCCCCGGCCACGACACGGGAGTCCTGGTGGCGAACCCCTCGGCCGAGGGGCGGCGCATCGCGGACGTCACGGGAGCCCAGCGGATCGCGTTCACCAGGCCCGCCGAGGGGGAGTTCATCCACACCTTCGGGTACCCGAAGGACCGGCTCAACAACCCCGCCGCCAAGTACGCCGGATCCCGGATGATCCACTGCGCCGGACCGGCCCGCCCCGGCCCCAAGGCCCCCCTCCTGTGGGGCGAGTCCTGCGACATGTCCCACGGAGCGAGCGGCGGCCCGCACCTGGCCCGCTTCGACACGCGCACCGGCGTCGGCACCGTCGTCGGCGTCACCACCACCAGCGAGGACCTCGCGGGCGGGCAGACCAACACGCTCTACGCCACGCGCTTCGGTGACAGTGCCCGCCACCTCTACACCTGGGCGCAGACCCGCCAGGCCTGACCTCCCACCCCGCCCCTGCCCGGCCGGCGTCGCCGCCCGGCCGGGCAGGGCACCTTCTCGACGCAGCCGGCGGGCCGCCGTCAGGCCGGGGGCAGGCCGGGCCCGGCCTGGTCGGGGCGGCGGTCGGCGGGGCGGGTCGGCGGGATGACGGGGGCGCGGAAGTCGCGGGGACCGGACCACAGGGCGGGGACGGCGTCGCTGCGCCGGGCGAGCTCGTAGGCGAGGGCCTCGTAGTTGACGCGCCAGCCGTTGAAGTGGCGCCAGGCGTCCTCGACCGGCCGCTCGCGGGTGAACCCGGCGGCGGTGATCATCGCGACGGCGCCGATGTACTCGGCGTAGGTGAGGCGGATCGGGGTGGCCGGGTCCGGGTCGGCGTCGAAGTCGACGCGCAGGGCGCGCGCGATGTCGCGCATCGCGGTGAAGCCGGCGCGGATCACCAGGCGGGCCTCGGGCGGGGCGGAGCGCGGGCACAGGGCGAGGTGGAGGGCGGCGGCGTCCATGACGGCGATCAGGCCGACGACCCAGCTGCGGTTGGGCTGCGGGGAGCGGAAGGAGAGCAGCACCGGGTAGTTGGAGTGGCTCTCGCCGATGTCGGCGGCCAGCCGCTCCCAGTCCCGGTAGAGCTGCGGCAGGGCCGTCTCGGTGTCGACGAGGGACTGCCGGGCCAGCAGCTCCGGGCCCCACGCGGGCTCGCCGGCCCGGGACTGGAGCAGCGTCACCTCGGTCTCGCGCCGCTGGTAGGCGGCGTAGAGGGTGGGCAGGTAGGCGATCTGCAGCGCGATGACGAGCGGGCCGCTGGAGGCGGCCATGAAGTCGATCACGGACAGGTGCAGGCGGTCGCCGCTGGCGAAGCCGAGCGTGAAGAGGCTGGATCCGGCCTCGCGGAACGAGACCGACCAGTCGAGCTCCGACGTGCCGTGCAGCAGCAGCGTGTACGCGAGCAGCATCCCGCTGAGCCACACCCCGAGCATGCCCAGCAGCACGAGCGGCGCGAGCCAGGTCAGTGCCCGGTCCTGCGCCCGGTAGGTGCCGAAGGGCGCGGCCCAGACGCGCAGCAGCAGCCGGAGTGCGGCCCAGAGCCGGAAGACGAGCGCCGAGTACAGGCCGCGGGGTACGACGAGCGTGCGCAGGATGCTGCCGATGACGAGCAGGAGCACGAGCACGCCGGCCACGGTGTGGATCAACCTCATGGGGTCATTCTGGCGGTCGTCCAGGTCAGGCGCGGCGCGGGGCGCCGACGGTGGCGGTTCGGCGCCGGGTACGGCGGTGGCTCGGCGGTGGTTCAACGCGAGCGGTCGTGTGCGGTATGAACATGATCACACCGATTTGGTGGCGTCCTGGCGCGGTCCCGCAGGCGTCTACCCCTTTGACGGGGACTGCATCCACCGACAGATCGGAGACCGGGCTGTGCGTTTACACAGGGTCGGGGGCAAGGGCGGGGGCGACGAACACCAGGCGGGGCGCCGACGACGGCACCCGCTACGGCGGCTCGACTACCCGCGCCGGGGCCGGCGCGGGATCCGCCGCTGGCTGCCGTCCTGGCGGCAGCTGCTCCTGCTCACCGGTGCCGGAGCGGTGACGGTCACGGCGCTGGCGGCCTGGCTCTACGCGACCACCGAGGTGCCCGAGGACCTCAACGCCTTCGCCACCCAGCAGAACAACGTCTACTACTGGGCGGACGGCACCGAGATGGCCAGGATCGGCGAGACCAACCGCCAGGAGGTGCCGCTCGACCGGGTGCCGGAGCCGGTGCAGTGGGCCGTGCTGTCCGCGGAGAACGAGACCTTCTACTCGGATCCGGGGATCTCGCTCTCGGGCATCGGCCGGGCGGTCGTCTCGATGGCCACCGGCGGCGACACCCAGGGCGGCTCGACCATCACCCAGCAGTACGTCAAGAACAGCTACCTGAACCAGCGCCAGGCCATGTCCCGCAAGCTCCGCGAGGCCGTCATCGCGATCAAGCTCGACCAGCGGATGAGCAAGCGGGACATCCTGGCCGGCTACCTGAACACCAGCTGGTTCGGGCGCGGCAGCTACGGCATCGAACGGGCCGCCGCCGCGTACTACGGCAAGGACGTCTCGCAGCTGAACCCGAGCGAAGGGGCCTTCCTGGCGGCCTTGTTGAAGGGGGCCGGGCAGTTCGATCCGGCGCTCGGCGAGGAGAACCGCGAGCGCGCCGAGGACCGGTGGTCCTGGATCCTGGACCGGATGGTGAAGGCCGGAAAGCTGTCCGTCGCCGAGCGCGCCGGCTACACGGAGTTCCCCGAACCGAGGCCCCAGCCGAAGGCGGCGGGGCTGAGCGGCCAGGTCGGCTACCTGGTGGACATGGCCAGGGCCTACGTCGAGGGCCACAGCGACATCACCCCGGCGCAGTTCGACCTCGGCGGCCACCAGATCTTCACCACCTTCGAGAAGCCGCGGGTCACCGCGCTGGCGGCGGCCGTGCAGGAGGCCACGAAGGGCATCGACCCGAACGCCCGCGAGGCCGACAAGCTGCTGAAGGTCGGCGCCGCGTCGGTGGCCCCGGACGGGCGGATGGTCGCGCTGTACGGCGGCCCGGACTACCTGAAGCAGGGGTACGACAACGCCAACGCCTCGTCGGTGCCCATGGGTTCGGCCTTCACCCCGCTGGTGTACGCGGCGGGGCTCGGCCAGGGCGTGCAGCGCCAGCGCGGCGGCAGCCGCTCGCCGGTGACGCCGGCCACCCTCTACAACGGCGACCACGGGGTGAACGTCATGACCCCGGAGGGGCCGTACTGGGGGCGCGACGGGAAGACCGCCAAGACCGCCAACGACGGCGGACGCAGCTGGGGCCCGGTGAGCCTGCGGAGCGCGATCGAGCAGTCCGTCAACGGGCCGATGGCGCAGCTCGCCATGGACGTCGGCCTGGACCGGGTGCAGCAGACCGCCACGGACCTGGGCCTCCTCCCGGGCAGCATGGGCGAGCTCGTGCCGGCCTTCGGTGTCGGCAACTCCACGCCGAGCGCGATCAGGGCCGCCGACGCGTACGCCGCCTTCGGGGCGAAGGGCAGCCGCACCGACCCCTACTCGGTGCTTCGGATCACCCGCAACGGGGAGGTGCTCGCGCTGCGGCTGCCGACGGCCGTCCAGGCGCTGAGCGCGGCTGCGGCGGGGGAGGTCGACGCGGCCTTGAAGGGCGCGGTTCGTGGCGGCAGCGCGCAGGCGGCCGCGGAGGCCGGCCCGGACGTTGCGGCGAAGCCCGGTACCACCGTGGACCGTACGGCGGGGTGGTTCGTCGGCTACAACGCGCGTGTGTCGACGGCGGTGACGGTGTTCCGGGCGGACCTGAAGGACATGAAGCTGCTCTCTCTGGAGGGCCTCGGCGGGGCTGCCCCGGACACCCTGGACTCCGAGCTGCCGGCGCGGATCTGGACGTCGTTCATGAAGGCGGCCGGGTAGGGCCTACAGACCCCAGGGCCCGAGCTTCTCCGGGTTGCGGACCGCCCAGATCCGGGTGACCCGGCCGTCGGCGACGTCGAACGACGCCACCGTCATGACGACGCCGTCGCGCCGGGCCACCAGGCCGGCCGCGCCGTTGACCGACCGCTCCAGGAGCTCCATGCCCGGCGCCTTGTCGGCGATGGCGAGCATGTACTGGGCGATCAGCGCGCCGCCCTCGACCGGGCGCAGGACGGTGCCGACCAGCCCGCCGCCGTCGGCGGTCATCACGGCGGCGGGGTCGAGCACGGCGACGAGGGCGGCGACGTCCTTGTTCTCCCAGGCCTTCTTGAGGCGCCGTACGGTGTCGGCCTGCCCGGTGGCCGTTGCGGGGGCGGGAGTGGTGCCCACCCGCCGTCGGGCGGAGGCCGCCAGTTGCTTGCAGGCCGCGGGGGTGCGGCCGAGGACGGCGGCGATCTCGGCGAAGGGGTAGCGGAAGACGTCGTGCAGGACGAACGCCACCCGCTCGGCGGGCGTCATCGACTCCAGGACGACGAGGAAGGCCATGGCCACCGACTCGTCGAGGACGATCTGGTCGGCGAGGCTCTCCTGGCCGTTCTCGCGCTGGGTACGGTCGGGCAGCGGCTCCGGCAGCCAGGCGCCGACGTACCGCTCACGGCGGGCCCGCGCCGAGCCGAGCACGTCCAGGCAGATGCGGCCGGTCACGGTCGTCAGCCACGCGCCGGGGGACACGATCTCGTCGCGCCGGCCGCCCGGCAGCGCGTACCAGCGGGCGTACGCCTCCTGGACGGCGTCCTCGGACTCGGCGAGGGAGCCGAGCAAGCGGTAGGCGATGTTGAGCAGTTGGCGCCGCTCGCCGGCTATGCCGTCCTGTGCCGATCCCATGGTCTTCGGCCTTACCTTTCCCGGGCCTGCGTCGTCGTGTTCGTGAGACCTTACTGAAGAGAGGACCGAGACATGGCGACGCAGGCGACTCCCGTGCGGCGTACGTTCCCGTTGGTGCGGATCGCGATCGCGCTCCAGACCCTGACGATCTTCCTGCAGGCCGCGTCCGCCGGGCTGCTGCTGACCGCGTCCTACGGGGAGACGCTGCACAGCGTCGGCGCCCGCGTGATGTACGGGGCGTCGATGCTGTACGTGCTGGCGGCGGTGCTGGCGTGGAAGCCGGGCGGCGGCCCGGTGCGGCCGGTCTGGGAGGCGTCGGGCTTCCTGGTCCTCGCGTCCGTCCAGGTCGTGCTCGGCGTGGCGCACGTGCCGTCGGTCCACTTGCCGTTGGGCGTGGCGATGTTCGGGCTGAGCGTGCTGGCGCTGGCGCGGCGGTGACGTCCGGTCCCGGGGTGGGGGCGGATTTGGGGGGGGCGCGATATAGCCGCGCCCCCCCCCCGGGGGGGGGCACAAACATAACCCGGCCCATCGGCCCC
>NZ_JBHWGV010000061.1:16260-21600 GCF_042732955.1 Kitasatospora sp. NPDC059747
GGGGGGGGCGATGTGCGGGCGGCGCGGCGGGGGGCGGGGGGGGGGGGGCGGCGCGGCCGGGGGGGGCGCGTCAGGCCGGTCCGGCCGACTGCCCGCGCAGCGCGCCCGTGGGGGTGGTCACTTCACGAAGCGGGACCAGTCGGCCGGTTGTCCGGGGTCGAGCTGGCGGAGCTTGTCGAGGACCTTCGGGTCCTGGGCGTCGAGCCAGTCGGCGACCTGGCGGAAGGAGACGCAGCGGACGCCGTCGCGTTTGCACACGCTCTTGATCACGTCCTCGACGGCCTGCATGTAGATGCCGCCGTTCCAGGTCTCGAAGTGGTTCCCGATGAAGAGCGGGGCCCGGCTCCCGTTGTAGACGCGCTCGAACCCGGCGAGGTAGCTGTCCCGGGCCTCCTTCTCCCAGGCCGGGTACTTGGCCGGGTCGCCCTTGAGGCTGTCCCCGGACTGGCCGGCGAGGAAGTTGTAGTCCATGGAGAGGCCCTGCGAGGACCTCGCAGGGAACGGCAGCAACTGAAGCGGGAAGTTCCAGATGCCCTCCTTCTTGATCGGCCAGACCTGGAACTCGCCCTTGGAGCTGGCGTCGTAGCGGAACCCGCTGGCCTTCTCGGCCACGAGGAGGTTCCGCTGGCCTTCGAGGCAGGGGGCGCGACCGCCGACCAACTCCTTGGTGTAGTCGAAGGGGAGGGGCGGGAGGTCCTTGTAGCCGGTGTTGGTCTTCCAGTTGGCGACGAAGGAGACGGCCTGGTCGAGCTCGCTCTTCCACTCGTCGGAGGTCCAGTCGCCGCCGCCGTTCGGGCCGCAGAAGTGCCCGTTGAAGTGGGTGCCGATCTCGTTACCGTCCAGCCAGGCGAGGCGCAGTTGCTCCAGGGTGTCCTTGACGTGGGCGTCGGTGGCGAAGTCGATGGAGGCGGAGCCGGGGTCGTGCTGGGGAGGTTGGTAGAGGGTGCGCTTGGATTTGGGGAGGGTGTAGATGCCGGTGAGGAAGTAGGTCATCTGGGCGTTGTTGGCGGCGCCGAGCTCGCGGAAGCGCGAGAAGAGGTGCTCGTCGCCTTCGAGGGCGCCGTCCCAGGAGAAGACGACGAACTGCGGGGGCTTCTCGCCGGGTTTGAGCCTCTCGGGGGTGGGCTGCTTGGGCTGGGGGCCGGTGTAGGAGGTCGAGCCGTCGCCGAGCACCTTGACCTGCCCGTCCCAGGTCGGAGTCGGGGTGGGGGAGGGAGTTTCGAGGGTCGGGATGGGGGTGGGGCTCTCGGGAGGCGTCGTGCCGGCGGCGGTGGGTCTGCCCTGGGAGTCGGGCCCTCCCGCAGCCAGGGCGAGAGCCGCGAGGACCCCCACCGCCAGCAGACCGGCCGTGCCGCGAGAGACCCGCACCGTACCTCCGAGAATAGATCGACAGTTCGATCATCAGAACACTTCGATCGGCACCTGTCGAGGCTGGAGTGGCGTGGGTGAAGGAGTTGAACTGGCAGACAGCTGTTGGACGTTGAACTATGGCCCACGATTGCTCAGGTCGACCGCTGTGACTACCGAGGGGCCGGGGGGAGGTTCGTAACGGAGGTGTCGCTACTGTTGTGACCGTGCAGGTTCACCGGGGCGCGGCTCACGATGGCAGGCTCCGTGCCGGTTGGATGTGAGGACACCTCCGATCCGGTGCTCAGGCGTGTGCCACCCACCCTGTGGCGGAGAGTAGATGAAGCTGCCGGTCGTGATCCACCGGGCGCGGTTGGGGCGTGATGAGTTCAGGGTCATTCGCCCGGCCCAGCCACTGCTGCGCGCGGTACTCGTCGATCGTGACCGGTGCTTGGACGCCTACGTGGATCAGGATGCCGCGCGGAGGATCGCCGCGCTGTGGATGCTCGCAGCCCGCTCGCCGCGCTCCTTGATCCACGTGCCGATGCGTACCAACCGCCCACCGGCACGTGAGGTGCCGGACCAGGCCGGGTTCCAGGTCGATCTCGTGTTGCTGCACCATTCACTCCAGTTCGCCCCCCTCCCGCTGGAAGCAGGTGCGCGGCCGGCTCGGCTCCGGCCGTCCGCAGACCGTGGACCTGCCCTGGGCCGGACTTCCCGACGATGCGGCGATCGACTACGAGGCACGCCACCACCGGGAGAACCGGGACCTCTTCCACCAGCACCTCCACGCCGAGACGCTGTTCATGACCGGCAGCGCGAAGGTGTTCAGGGAGACCGCCGGTCACTTCCTCGAAGTTGCCGGCGAGGGACCCGGTTACATCCGGGCTCACCCGAGCGACCGTCACTTCTGTACCGAACTCCACAGTCTCGACGGGGTGCTGGGAAACGCACGCGAGCTGCACATCGAGCACTGCGATCAATGGGACTCGTGATCTTGAAGCTGCCGGGCGCGGGCGCTGGCGCTGTGCGTCATTGCTCGTGGCGACTGTCTCGACCTTGAGCAGTCCGCGGGCCGGTCGACTGCGTCTGGCAGTCACTCGGCTGTGCGTGCCGGCGGAAGGCCTCGGCGGAGGCGCGGGTGTAGAAGCGCCGGATCCGTTCGGAGGAGCCGGGGACGCGGAGGTAGTCGCGGCGGGTGTGGTCCCAGATGCCCCAGCATTCGAGGAGGAGGAAGTGGGGGCTGCGGGAGTCGATGAGGCGGATCTCGTAGGTGTCGCTCACGGGGTTTCGTTTCTGTGCACCCAGGTCAGGGCCCGGTCGTAGGAGTAGAAGCGGAGCGGCTCGGGCCGGGGCGGGAGGGCGCGGACGAGGCGGCGGGTGCGGTGGCTGTAGATGACCCAGGTCGGGTAGGCGGAGTTGGCGGCGCGGATGATCATGAAGCGGCGGGCGGTCACCGGCGGGAGACCTGGACGAAGCCGCCGGCCTTCTCCACCTGCCGGGAGAACTCGTGGAACTCGCCGTCGATCGGAGAGATCGTGGCCCTGCTGGGGACGAGCAGCGCGCCGGATCGGGCGGAGCGGATGCGCTGGAGGGCGATCTGGAGCTGCGGCCGGGAGTCCGGGGGCGCGTTGAGGTTGTCGTCGATGACGGTGAGGCAGACGCCCCAGTTGAAGGCGAGGGCGTACTCCTCGCAGCTGCGCATTTCGAGCTCGGGGAAGGCGGGGCCGGCCTTGGTCAGGTAGATCACCGCTTGGAGGCGCTCGGGGGCCTCAACTCGGTGGGTGTGAAGGGTGCGTGGGGGCGTGCGGCCGTTCAAGGTCCGCTCCTCTCCGTAGTGGAACGACTACCGGCAGCGCCCACTGTCGTCTAAGCTCGGGAACCGTTCAACTTGTCTGCGTATCAAGTGGAATTGAGCGTGACCCGTGAACCGCAAGGATCTTGACCCGACGTCATCCCCTCGCGAAGCCTTCGGTGCGCTACTTCGCAGCTCACGCGAGGCGATCGGCTGGACCCAGGAAGACCTGGCGGAAGCCATGGGGTACTCGGACAGCTACATCTCGGCCGTGGAAACGGGCCGCAAATCCACCAGCCGCGACTTCGTCAGGGCGGCAGACCAGGCGCTCGGGACCGGCCAGACACTGGAGTTGATGTGGGTCGGGATGAGGAGGAAGGGCTTCCTGGAAGGTTTCCCAGAGCACGCTGCGCAGGAGGCGCGTGCGTCGGAGATCAGGATCTTCGAGCCAAACCTCATTCCTGGGCTCTTCCAGACCAAGGCCTACGCTTCGGCGAGGGAATCGGCTTCGGTACAACGAGGAAGCAGCACGCAGGACCAGGCTGAGGAGCGAATGAGGTTCCTCGTCGCACGGCAGCGGCTTCTCAAGCGCCCAGAGCCGCCGATCGTCCACGCAGTGATAGACGAGAGCGGCCTTCGTCGCCCAGTGGGAGGCGTTGCGACCATGCGCGCCCAGCTCGATCACCTGGCTGAGATCGCGTCCAAGCCTTACGTGATCTTCCAGGTGGCCCCGTTCAGCCTGGCTGAGCACGCCCCGTTCCGTGCGTTCGTCACGTTGTTGACGTTCGCCGACCGTTCTGTGGTCGGCTATACGGAATCTGCGGATCAGGGGTACGTCGTCCGGGAAGACGGGACTGTCAGAACCTGGGAAAGGGCCTACGATCGGTTGCAGGTAGAGGCGTTGACCAGAACCGCGACCCTCGATCTGATCCACAAGGCCCGAAAGGAACTTTGACCCATGACTCGCCAAGACCTGTCCCGCGCTACCTGGTTCAAGTCGTCGCACTCGGATAACGGCGGCTCCTGCGTCGAGGTCTCGCCTGACTTCCCCGGTGTCGTTCCTGTTCGCGACTCGAAGGACCCGAACGGGCCTGCTCTCGTCTTCCCTGCCGATGCATGGCAGTCCTTCGTCGCCGCGACTGCTGGCGGAGAGTTCGGCGATATCTGACGCGCACTCTGGAAGGAGCTTCGATGACGGCCTTCGGCCTCACCGGTACCCAGTGGGTGAAGAGCCGCTACAGCGGCAACGGTGGCAGCTGTGTTGAGGTGGCTCCCGGATTGCCCGGTGTCATGCCGGTCCGCGACTCGAAGGACCCTGACGGGCCTGTCCTCGTCTTCCTCGCCGAAGCGTGGCGCTCGTTCGTGGCCGCGACCGTCACTGGTGAGTTCGGTGGCATGGATGCGTGACATGGAAGGGGCTTCGATGGCGACCTTTGGCCTGGCTGGGGCTCGGTGGGTGAAGAGTAGTTACAGCAGCAACGGGGGGAACTGCATCGAGGTCTCGCCCGACCTCCCTGATGTTGTTCCCGTCCGCGATTCGAAGGACCTGGAAGGGCCCGTGCTCGTCTTCCCCGCCGAAGTGTGGCGCTCGTTCGTTGCTGCGACCGTCACTGGCGAATTCAGTGAGATCTGATGCGAGATCTGGAAGGAGCTTCGATGGTGATCCCTGACTTGGCCGGGGCGTGGTGGGTGAAGAGCCCATACAGCCAGAACGGTGGCAACTGTGTCGAGGTGGCTCCCGGCTTCCCGGGCGTGATGCCGGTGCGCGACTCGAAGGATTCCGAAGGTCCTGTCCTCGTCTTCCCCGCCGACGCGTGGCGATCCTTCGTCGCCGCGACTGCTGCCGGCGAGTTTGGCGAGATCTGATGCGAGTCCTGAAGGGAGCTTCGACGGCGACCTTTGACCTGGCCGGTGCTCGGTGGGTGAAGACCCGCTACAGCGGCAACGGCGGGAACTGTGTCGAGGTGGCCCCCGACTTCCCTGGCCTCGTGCCTGTTCGCGACTCGAAGGACCCGAACGGGCCTGCCCTTGTCTTCCCCGCCGACGCCTGGCGATCCTTCGTCGCCGCGACTGCCGCCGGTGAGTTCGGCTCCATCTGATGCTTGTCCGGGGGTGGGGGGGGCGGGGGGGGGGGGCCCCCCCCCCCCCCCCCCCGCCCCAACACCCCCCCCCCCCCGCCGGCGGGGGGCCGCCATCGC